>CANLAV010000131.1 GCA_947487905.1 Bacteroidota bacterium
CGAAGATTAACCTGTATAGCCTAGCCCTGATTGTAGTGAAAATCCTTTTTTATGTTTTTTAAAAACATAAAAAAGATTGAAACGGAAAGCAGGAAACAGCTCCTAAAAAACAAAATAAATCACGTTTTATAAAACTATTTACCGCTTACAATCTGTTTTATCCTTTATTGGATTAATCTGCAATTAAAGCGTGTTTTGATTATCTTTACAGCATGGCATTGTTGTTTACTGAAAATATAAAAATTGCAACTGATTCGTTAAAGAGTAATAAGCTTCGTGCCTTTTTAACGATGCTCATTATTTTTATCGGCATAACGGCTTTGGTTGGAATTTCATCGGCTATTGATGCGCTAAAAGGCTCTATCAATAGTAATTTTACGAGTATGGGCGCCAACTCATTCACCATTAGAAATAAAAATGTTTCTGTAAAAATTGGTCGAAGAGGAAAGCGTTCTCAAAAGTTTGAATCTATTACTTACAAACAAGCGCTTCGATTTAAAAATGAATTTACATTTCCTGTCACAACAGCTGTTTCAACCATGGCATCGTTTAGTGCAAGATTAAAATTTGAATCCGAAAAAACAAATCCAAATATTCAAGTATTTGGTGGTGATGAAAATTATATTTCTACAAGTGGATATGATTTAGAAAAAGGAAGAAATTTTTCTACTCAAGAAATTATTAACGGTACACACCTTGTTATTATTGGAAAAGACGTTGAATTTGATTTATTTAAAGGCAAGCAAAAGGCACTTGATAAATACATAACAATTGGAAATGGAAAATATAAAATAATTGGTGTATTAGCGAGTAAAGGCAATAGCGCGGGATTTGGTGGTGATAAAGTTGCTATTATTCCATTAACGAATGCGAGGCAATACTTTGGATCTAAGGACATGAGTTTCACCATCAATGTATTAGCAAATAATAGCAATGCCTTGAATGTGGCATTAGGAGAGGCAACAGGCTTATTTAGAAAAATAAGAAATGTTCCGTTAGGTGAAAATGATAATTTTGAAATTACAAAATCTGATAATTTAGCAAATATTTTAATTGGTTTAATGAGTAACGCTTCTATGGGGGCTATCATCATTGGTATCATCACCTTAATTGGTGCATCCATTGGGTTGATGAATATTATGCTCGTAACCGTTACAGAACGTACGAAAGAAATTGGCATTAGAAAAGCATTGGGAGCAACCGCTCAAACTATTAAAACTCAATTTTTAATTGAAAGTATTGTGATATGTTTATTCGGTGGTTTTTTTGGAATTCTGATGGGCATCATTGCCGCTAATTCCATTTCATTGATGCTAGGCTCTAGTTTTTTTATGCCTTGGTTTTGGATATTTACTGGATTTATTGTTTGTATGGTTGTTGGCTTGTTAAGCGGCTATTTGCCAGCTAAACGCGCTTCCCTACTCGATCCCATTGAATGTTTACGCTTTGAGTAATTGAGTGTAAAACTTGATTAATGTTTCGGCCACACGCTTATAATCAAATTCCTTTTCTGCTAGATGACGTGCCTCCTGTTGAAGAGCTTGTTTTGTCTGTTCATCTTTTAATAGCAATATAATCGCACGAATAAATTCTGTGTGGTTGTCTGCAATCATAAGGTGTTTATTGGCAACATAGGGAATTCCTTCTGCACCAATACTTGTTGTGATAATGGCTTTACCATAAGCCAAACCTTCTACCAATTTTATTCTTAATCCACTTCCACTCCAAAGTGGAACCAACATGATGTCGTATGTATTATAAAATTCGGACGAACTTTCAACTTCTTCAATAACAGTAACACTTGTTGATCCTTTCTGTTTAATGGTTTCGGGCATACCTCTTCCCGATAAAATTAATTTTGCTTCAGGCATTTCTTTTATTACATCATTCCAAACTTTTTCTAATAACCAATCAACAGCTTCTATATTAGGCATCCAATCCATCGATGCAAAATGAAAAACAGTGTTTTGTTTTTTTGGTAAGGTAACCGGAACATAATCCTTTAAATTCAATCCTGTTAAACACGTCTCAATCTTTTGAGAAGGCATAAGGCTTTTAATCGTTTGCTTATCAATATCAGTAATTGTAACGATGGCATCGCATGTATCAAACGCCTGCAATTCAAACTTTTTTAAGCGCTTATTTTGCAAGGATAAGTACGCTCTTTTTAGGATACTTTTTTCTTGAAGCAATAAACGATCCCAAATTTGATGCTCAACATTATGGGCGCGTAATGTAATTTTAGACTTACTATATTTTTTTATGATGGGTACATAACTTGCCATGAAAACACCCTCTAACTGAATAATATCAAAGGTTTGTGTTTTTAATAAATGAACTAAAGCCTTTTCAAACTCACTAAAATAAAATCGACTTACAAAAAAAGAATGACTTGAAAACAAATTTAAAAACGCGCCAAACATAGTTGGATTTGTGTCTTTATAAACAGATTGATAATGTGTTTTCTCTTTTATGAACGCATCTATTTTTTCATCTACTTTAAAATGTTTTTTTGTATTAATGGTTAGGAGATGCAAGTCAATTCCATTATCGGCGAACCCTAATGCTAAATTTGAAATAGCGATAGAACTTCCGTCATTAGCTGGAAAAGGAGCTTTATTGCTCAACATCAAAATCTTCATACTACAGCTTTTGGCTTTTTAGAAAACATATTTTTAATAGGCTCTATATAACGTCCAATATCAAACAAGGCCGAATCATTTGCTGCTTTATAAGTTAAGTATATGCCTAAAGGCAAAAACAATAATAAAGGAAACCAACTTCCAAACACAACATTGTAAACTTCTTCAATAACCATCCGCTCGTAAATAATAGACACCACATAATACAATAAGAAAAATACAACCGCAACCACAACAGGTAATCCCATGCCACCTTTTCTGATAATAGCGCCTAATGAGGCTCCAACAAAAAATAAAACAATACAAGCAAACGATACACTTATTTTTTTATGCCATCCTAGTCTGTATTCCAGTATGCTAATATTCTTTCCTTTTATCTCTTCATTTATTGTATCAATATAACCACTTGAACTTCTGACTAAATTTTGTGCATTTTCTAAACTTCGCTTAAACTCATCTTTAGTTAATGTTTCGTAAAATGCTTTTAAATCGCGGTGCGGTTTTGAAATAGCAATCGTTCGGAGAGTGTTTATTAAAAAGTAACTATTAAACTGTTGGTATAAATTAGCTTGTTTTTTAAATACATCTAATCGGAACGTATCAATTTCGTTGTCAATTTGCCAAATGTTCATCATTTCATGATGTCCTTTAAACAAATCTTTTTGCGTTCGCTTCATTTTAAATTCACTCATATCGATATTTACATTGAGCTCCTGATAAAATAATTGCATCAATGGACGAGTTTGTTTATGATTTTCTTCTTTAACAACATCTTCATATCGCGCCCCGTTAAATAATTTAATTTGTAAATAATTAGTGTCAGCCGATGTTTTCATGGTTCCACTATCAGCGTAGAGTTGAATGTTATTTCCAAGTCCGTCTTTATGATCGTAAATACTCAAATTATACAAGGTATTTCCATCTTTACTTTTCTTTCCTACTTTGATATTATACCCTTCTAATTGGTTATAAAATATGCCTTCTTTAATCGTTAAGGTTGGCTTAGCTTGTCGGATATCATATAACAAACTAGCCGAATTAAGCGTTATTTGAGGCAAAATATAATTATTGAACAAAAATGTAAAAGAAGCAAGCAATAAAATAAAGGCGAAAATAGGACGCATGATTTTAAATAAAGATAAGCCTGAAGATTTCATAGCTGCTAATTCATAATTTTCGGCCAAACTGCCAAACGTCATAATAGAAGATAATAATACCGCTAAAGGCATGGCTGCTGGCAAAAAAGAAATGAATGAGTAAAAGAAAAATTGGGTCAAAACCCATGCACCCATTCCTTTACCAATGATTTCGTCCATATATGTAAATACGTGGATGAGAAAAAACACGAACATGCCGATAAACAGTGTTAATACAAACGGTGGCAAATACGCTTTCAGTAAAAAAATATGTAATTTCTTAATTTTCAAAATAATGCTAAAAATAGCGTATATTTTTTAAAGGATTAGCCAAAATATGTAAACTTTGTTATTTTTGTAAGCTATGATTAATGGTAAAAAAATAGTAGTGGTGTTGCCAGCATATAATGCGGCGCTAACTCTTAAAAGAACATACGACGAAATTCCTTTTGATATTGTGGATGATGTTGTATTGGTTGACGACCACAGTAAAGACAATACTGCTGAGGTAGGCCGTGAATTGGGTATAAAACACGTGATCAGACATGAATCGAACAAAGGCTATGGTGGAAATCAAAAAACATGTTATGATAAGGCCTTAGAAATTGGTGCTGATATCGTCATCATGTTGCATCCTGATTACCAATATACACCTAAACTGATTCAAAGTATGAGCCACTTAATTGCTAGTGAACTTTATCCATCTGTGTTTGGGTCTCGTATTTTAGGAAAAGGTGCTTTAAAAGGTGGTATGCCGATGTATAAATACATTTTTAACCGTTGCTTAACCCTAACACAAAATATTTTAATCAATCAAAAACTAAGCGAATACCACACGGGTTACAGAGCGTTTAATCGTGAAATTTTAGAAACCATCAGTTACCACGAAAATTCGGATGATTTTGTGTTTGACAACCAAATGATTTCACAAATTTTTTATGCTGGTTTTCAAATTGCAGAAATCACCTGCCCAACTAAATATTTTCCTGAAGCTAGTTCAATCAACTTCAGAAGAAGTGCAACTTATGGCATGGGTGTTTTAGGTGTTTCTTTCACACACTTTTTTAATAAATTAGGCTTAGCAAAAAGCAGAATTTACATTCGTAAAAAATAATCTTTTCTTATTTATAAAAAAAGCCCTGAACTATTTCAGGGCTTTTTTTATCATTCTGAACTTGAATCAGGATCTCACCTCATTTAAAAAAGATGCCGAATCGAGTTCGGCATGACTAGATGGTTTTAAGAATGCTTTGTCATTTTGAACTAGCTACAATTTTTCGTCGTTCTCAACTTGATTCAGAATTTCATCACAGTGAAACAAATAATACATAGAACCATTTTGTAATTAATATCAATATGTTGTAAATTTGTTTAATGGAAACGAAAAGTAAAAATTTGAATGGTGTAAAAACCAAAAAAGAAACTCAAAAAAAACTTTCTAAAGCTGGCCAATGGATGCAAAAACATAAAGGCGGAATTGGAATCGTAACAGATTGGAGAGCCGTAAACAAATGAGATATTACATAGATACAAATGTACTAGCTAGTATTTTTGTTAATGAACTACCTTTTCCTATTCAAGATATCATCAATGATTCAGAAAATATTATTTATATAAGTTCTGCAAGCGTTCAGGAGTTTATCCATTTATTTAAAATCGGTAAAATAAAACCTAATAAAAACTCAAAATCAATTTCAGCTTTTGGATTCATCGAAAATGATTTAAATTTTACTATTAAATATGTTACTAAAGAACATATTAAAAAATTTAATGATTTAGAAATTATAGAAGGTTAACGACCCAACTGATCATCTCATCATATCTCAAGCAATATCCGAAAAAATTACACTCATTAGTAGTGATCAAAAATTTATTAAATATAAAAAACAAGGATTAGATTTAATTTCTTA
>CANLAV010000132.1 GCA_947487905.1 Bacteroidota bacterium
ATCTTTTATTGCAACTCACTTTCCAAAAACGATGTCGTATGATGTTATAATTTGGGAAGATGCTGATGATATTACTCCCATTTCTAATCAAATACAACAGAATCACTATCAATTTGTTGTTGCCTGCGGCGGAGATGGCACCGTAAATATGGTAGCGGCTTTATTAGTTCATACCCAAATAGCCTTAGGTATTTTGCCTTTAGGTTCAGGTAATGGATTAGCAAGAAGTAATGGCATACCAATGGATTTAGTAAAAGCATTAGATGTGATTGTAAAAGGAAAAACGGATGTTATTGATTCAGGAACAATCAATGGTTGTCCATTTTTTTGTACAGCTGGTATTGGTTTTGACGCATTAATTGCTCATAAATTTGCTGAAAGCACAGAACGAGGATTTGTTACTTATTTTAAAACGAGTGTGAGAGAATTTTTTAAATATAAACCACTTACCTATTCAATTAATGTTGATGGAAACACATTTAAGTGCCCTGCGTTTTTAATAACAATTGCAAATGCAGGTCAATGGGGAAACGACGTGTATATTGCTCCAGCGGCTAAACTGAATGATGGTTTATTTCATGTCAGTATTTTAAAACCATTTCCATTAATGGCATTTCCTTTGTTTGCCTTGAAATTATTTTCAAAAAAAGCGGATACATTTAATCATTTACAGTCAATTATTGGAAAAAAGATTGACATTCAATTTGAAAATGAACTACCTGCACATTATGATGGTGAACCATTATTAGCTAAAGGAAAAGTTGAAATCGAAATGTTTCCTTTAAGTTTAAATATTATTTGCTAATTTTTTTTATTTTTAAGCAAAGTTTTGCATACGTGTAGCAAAGGATGTTATATTTTTGTTTTCGGCATCCGACTCTACAATACCATCTTTTAAACGCACAATACGGTGAGCATGCATGGCAATATCTTCTTCGTGGGTTACTAAAATAATGGTATTTCCTTTTTTATGAATGTCTTCTAATAAGCCCATAATTTCAATGGAAGTTTTACTATCTAAATTTCCTGTCGGCTCATCTGCTAAAATTATAGCGGGATTATTTACTAAAGCTCTTGCAATTGCAACACGCTGCCTTTGTCCACCAGATAATTCATTGGGTTTGTGAGTCATTCTGTTTCCAAGTCCAACCTGTTCGAGCACGCTTTTTGCCATTTCAATGCGTTTTGATTTTTCAATGCCTGCATAAATCAATGGAAGCATAACATTTTCAAGTGTTGTAGAGCGAGGTAATAAATTAAAAGTTTGAAAAACAAATCCAATTTGTTTATTTCTCACTTCAGCCAATTCATTATCTGTCATTTTAGCAACCGCTAAATGATTTAATATATATTCTCCTGAAGTTGGTGAATCAAGGCAACCAAGCATATTCATTAAGGTAGATTTTCCACTACCACTTGGACCCATCAAGGCAACGTATTCGTTTTTATAAATATTAAGAGATACACCGCTAAGGGCATGAATTTCTTCCGTACCAATTTTATATTCTTTTTTAATTTGACTTAATTCAATAATGGGTTGCATCTTACAAATGTATGAGAAAATTAAGCAGAACTAAATTCAATTCTATTATTGGTAAATAAAGCGTATTAGCGGAATTATTTTATCTCGTTTTTTTCTAAATTACTATTTCGTTTACTGTATAAGAAATAGATAATTAAACCTAGTACTAACCATCCGATTGAAAATAATTGAGCCTCTTTGTCTAATTTTATCATTAAAAACGTATTGATTAAAATACCACAAACTGCAATTACAGGAAGTGCAGGAACTTTAAAATTTCTTTGCAAATGTGGTTGTTTCACTCTTAATAACCATACCGCAATACATACCATTGTAAATGCAAATAACGTTCCGAAGCTTGTCATATCCGCTAATGTACTGATAGGAGTAAAACCAGCAACAAGTGCAATGATGACTCCTAAAAATACAGTGTTTTTATATGGTGTTTTATTAACGGGATGTAATTCTGAGAAGAATTTCGGAATTAAACCATCTTTCGACATGCCCATAAATATACGAGATTGCCCAAGCATCATGACCATTAAAACTGAAATTAAACCGATTGTTGCTGCAATCGTAATAATAAAAACAGCCCAAGGCATTCCTGCAATTTCAAAAGCCATTGCAACTGGTGCTTTAATTGCGTTAGGATATTTTCCCATTGGGTCAAAATCTTTGTAACTCATCATACCTGTTAGTACTAAGGACACTAAAATATAAAGTGCTGTACAAACCATTAATGAAGTAATAATTGCAAATGGAACATCTTTCTTAGGATTAACAGCTTCTCCAGCTTGAGTCGAAACCGCATCAAATCCAACATAAGCAAAAAATATGGCTGCTGCCCCAGAAATAATTCCATTCCATCCATACGCAAATCGTTCTTTACCATGATCTAAAATAGTTGTTTCGTCAGGAATAAATGGAACCCAATTTGCTGTGTTTATACAAAATGCACCAACGATGATGACAAATAATACAGCTGCAATTTTAACAACAACAATAACATTATTTGCTTTGGCAGCTTCTTTCGTTCCTCTTACTAATAATGCAGTTACCAATAATACGATAATTGTTGCAGGTAAGTTCATTGAAAAGCCTGAACCTGCGTAGCTTCCTGGGTCTTGAGTTAAAAAATCTGGTAAGTGAATATTAAATAATCCTAAAAATTTATTAAAGTAACCACTCCAACTTACAGCCACTGTCATAGAACCCATTGCATATTCAAGTACTAATCCCCAACCAATAATCCATGCAAACATTTCTCCAATAGTTCCGTAAGCATATGCATAAGCAGATCCTTCAACAGGAATCATACTTGCAAACTCGCTGTAACACAATGCAGCAAAAACACACGCAATGCCTGCAATTACAAATGAAAGTGCTAATGCTGGACCGGCGTGAAAATAAGCGCCTGTTCCTGTTAATACAAATATTCCGCCTCCGATAATGGCGCCAATGCCAATAGCCGTTAAACTCCATTTTCCTAATACTCTTTTAAGCTCACTTTTTTTCATATCATCTTCAAAAGCTGATACGGGTTTTATTCTCCAAATTGACATATAATGTGTGTTTAATGTATATTAATAATTCAAATATATAAATTAAACAAGATATACCAAATTAGTAATGCGTAAAATGGAACTAATCGATGTAGGATGTTAATTTTAATAGATGTTTAGACTCTCCAGTAATCTTAAAGCGATTGTCCATTCGGTAACCTATGATACAAAAAATTTGCTGATTACTTTCTAAAATCCAGGCTGCTTGTTTTTCAAATTTAGATAATTTTTGATCTTTAAAATAGTCACTTATTTTTTTAAAACCGTTCATTCCAAAAGGCTGGAATTTATCGCCTGTTTTCCATTTACGAAGAGTGAGAGGAAAAAAATCATCCGTGACCGAAAAATACAGTTCATTTTTATCATTTGAAAATGAAGCTTGTTTAATTTCTTCAAACACAAGTTTGATAGGTAAGTGAGTTGTATCTGAAATCGAATTTATTTTGAATTCAGTAGCAATGGGTTCACTTGTTTTTTTCTTAACGATCAAATAAGTTCTATCAACGGCAAGCTGATGAGTAGAGGATTCAAAAAATTTACCAACATTATTTTTATCGCTCATTACAATGGTTAGTTGTTCAATTTGATTGGCTTTAAAACCTTTTGAATGAAGCCATTCAAATAATAGCGTTTCTTTTTGAGGTTCTAATAAAAGTAAAGCGATATTAATTTTCAAAAGTTCATCGCCTTCTTCACAAATATCATTAAATTTTGTTTTGCAAAATTGAGTTACAATTTGTGATGACTGTTTAAAATAATGAATGGATGTATTTAATGTCTCTTCAAGTATTGGATTTATTTTTTTTAATTCTGGAATGATTTGATGACGAATAAAATTCCGTTTGTATTTAATTTCTTGATTACTGCTATCTTCTCTAAACGGTATATTTTCTTTTTCAGCATACTGTTTAATTGCTTCTTTTGTAGCAAATAATAAAGGACGAACAGTTTTATGATGTTTTTCAGGAATGCCTTGTAATCCTTTAATACCAGTACCTCTTGTTAAATTTACAAATAAAGTTTCTGCATTGTCATTAGCATGATGTGCTGTTAAAAGGTATGTGTAATCATGTTCTGAAATTAAATCTTTAAACCAATTATAGCGTAATTCGCGCGCAGCCATTTGTATAGATAATTTATTTTCAACGGCGTAGTTTTTAGTATTAAAATGAATGGTGTGACATTTGGATTGTATTAATTTGGCGTAAGTTTCACAAAAAGATGTATCATCATTTGCTTCTATCCCTCTTAATTGAAAATTACAATGAGCAAGGTCAAAATAATAGCCTGCTTTAGTTAATAAATCACATAAAACAACAGAATCAACGCCCCCACTAAAGGCAACTAATAATTTATCTGTTTTGTTGAACAAATCGTTTTTATATATGTTTACTTCAAATTGTTTAAGCACTGTCAAATCTACATTTAAAATGGCAAAAGTAAAACTTAATCCTATTTTTCATTGAAAAAATGAGTGCAAAAAGTGATTTAAATCAATGCAATAAAAAGTAAACATTTTCTCCTTGTTTCTAAAAGAAAAGGATAAATTAGTACTCTAAAACGAACCTATAATTATGAGTCATCAAAAAAATATAACAGTTGTTGGAGCCGGATTAGTTGGCTCTTTAGTATCTATTTATTTAGCTAAACGCGGCTACAAAGTTCAAGTGTTTGAACGAAGAGACGACATGCGTAAGGCTAATTACGTGGCAGGTCGTTCTATTAATTTGGCTTTAAGCGATCGTGGATGGCGCGGATTAGAAGGAGTAGGCATTGATGATGAAATTCGTAAAATTGCTATTCCTATGTACGGACGTTCCATTCATATGAAAGATGGGTCAACTACGTATCAACAATATGGAAAAGATAACCAAGCTATTTACTCTGTTTCTCGCGGTGGCATTAATATGAGATTGATTGATTTAGCGGAACAAAATCCAAACATTACGATTAATTTTGATGAGCGTTGCGAAAAGTTAGATAGAAAGTCTAATGAAATGACGTTTTTCAATCCTAAATTAGATAAAACGACGCATGTAAAAAGTGATTATATTTTTGGTTCTGATGGCGCGTTTAGTGCAGTTCGCTCTCAAATGCAATTTCAATCAGACAGATTTGATTACCAGCAATTTTACATTGATTGTGGATATAAAGAATTAACAATTCCAGCAGGTGTAAACGGTGAATATGTTATTGAAAAAAACGCCTTACATATCTGGCCTCGTGGAAGTTTCATGATGATTGCTTTGCCTAATATGGATGGTAGTTTTACTTGTACCTTATTTTTTCAAATGGAAGGCAAGGTTTCTTTTGACGCTTTAAAAACGAAAGAAGATGTGTTGAAATTTTTTACAGAAGAGTTTCCTGATACAATTGCCATCATGCCAACTTTATTAGAAGATTATTTTACAAATCCAACTTCAAGTTTAGTAACAGTTAAATGTAAGCCTTGGGTTTGGGATGATAAGATTGCGTTGATTGGAGATGCCGCTCACGCGATTGTTCCTTTTTATGGACAAGGTATGAATTGTGGTTTTGAAGATTGCGTCGTGTTAAATGAATTAATGGATAAACACGGCGATTTAAATGCAG
>CANLAV010000133.1 GCA_947487905.1 Bacteroidota bacterium
GCATCTTGTCTAACAATTGCTACATCACCTGAAATGCTAATGGTTTGATTGCTAACATCAATCTTAGTATAATCACTAGAACCGCTCGTTATTTTATGCATAAAGTCTTTTTTATCCTCTACACCGCCATTCGAGTGACCGTAACTTAATTTTTCACTTGTTAAATCACTAAGCGCAGTTTCATTTGCATCCACCATCGCTTGGTGAAACAAATCAACTTGTTTAGCTACTAATTTTTCTGCACTATTTTGAGCAAATAAATTAATCGTAAAAAATAAAAATGCGATGGCTACTAAAATTCCTTTTTTACTATTCATAATAATTTTTTTTAGTTCCTACTCTATTGGCTTTTCGGATTACGCCCTGATTTAAAAATTAAATTAATTTATAGTGTTTGACTTTGCAGCATTTAATTTATGAAAACTAATATAGGAAGTAAGCAATAATCCAAAGAAAAGTACCGCCATTAATCCATAAGGTACTAAGGGATCGCCTACTGCTAAATGCGCAATGAACGCAGTGATATACATCAGGCCATACCCAACATAGGCCCACTCTTTAAACCGAGCAGGAACAGCTGGAACAATTAATAATACTAAACCTATTAATTGACCAATGCTTACCTCAAGACCTAAATAACGAGGAATTGATAAATGATTGGCTCCGTCAATCGCCATTTGAGAATTCATTTGAATAGCCCCTAAGGAGAATAAGCAAATAATTCCAGTGGTTACCCAATAAATAATTTTTGTTGATTTCATATCGCCCTTGTTTTAAAGTCAAGTTAAATGCATTTTTTTAATTTCATCTACTTTGTTTCGCATTTTTTTAAATTTTTAATCCGCTTTCCTAATCAATAAATAGTTGCTGCTTTAATGCTATCGAAATATATAATTAGTGAGAAACCATTGAAGAACTGGCTGAAAAAAAGATAATCACGAATTATCTATTTTGGATAATCCCTTTAACTTTTGTAGGTTTGTTATCAACCCTTTTAGCCTATACCAGGGCTTTTAATTCGGTTGCTTCTTATTCATTTTACCAAATTCATTTCCACATGAAATTCAAATTTCCACTCAATTATTTTTGCAAACTTCTTGACTATAAAAACATATCAAATTTTGCATGGGTTGTTTTTTTATGTTTGGCAATAGGTTTCCCTTTTACTACCCAAGCGCAGACAAATAATGTGAGTACTGCTAGAGATGGAAAATTATTGCGGAGTGAGTTGTGGCAACCATTTGATGCTAAAGCAGTGAAAGGAGATTTTTTTGTTTCCCCCAATGGAAACGATTCTTGGTCTGGAACGCTTGAAGCGCCCAATGCAAGCAAAACAGATGGTCCCTTCGCTACCATCAACAGAGCGAAGCTTGCCGTTAAAGAACTTAAATCGAAAGTCTATCTTCCAAAAGACAAACCAATTGATGCGCGTTATGCCGGAACAAATTATCCATTTGGAAAAGGAAAAGATATTGTAGTTTTTATTAGAACTGGTTTTTATCCTTTAAAAGAATCGCTTGTATTTAAGCCAGAAGATGGTGGTGAAAGAGTGGAGACCAACCTTCCATCAGGTGCATTTGAATGGCATCATTTGCGAGATAATTATATTACTTATGCTGCTTATCCAGGAGAAAAACCTGTTATCTCTGGAGCTGTTCCAATAAAAAATTGGAAAAAAGTAGGGAAAGTATGGGTGGCACCTTATGATGGAGATAATGTTTCTACCTTAAATGTAAATGGTAAAAAACAGACCCTAGCTAGGTATCCTAATCAAGACTATTTGACGCTATTAAAAACTCCTGCAAATTCTTCTGAAATACCTTTCAAAGAAGGAGAATTAAAGAATTGGAAAGATATGCAAGACAATCGAATCGTAATTCTTTTGCGCTGGCGTACTGCTTATAATTCAATAGCCAAAGTGGATGAAAAAAATCAAATCGCCTACCTCAAAGAACCAGAAGACGGGCCAGGTAAAAACAATGGATTATTAGTGGTTCCTCCACGCTATTATGTGGAAAATGTTAAGGAACTTTTAGATGCTCCAGGTGAATGGTTTTTTGATAAAAACAAACATGAGATCAGCTACATTCCAGAAGAAGGCGTAAATGATCCCAATGAGGTTGACATTTCTGTTCCTCAAATAAACAAGCTAGTGCTTGTTACCGGTAATGAAGAAAAGCCTGTTAGAAATCTTCGCTTTTATGGATTGGCTTTTGAAGGAGCAAAAGAAAACTTTAGAAATTATCCTCACCACTACGAAAATACTGAAGGATGCATTGGTGTTACGTATGAATATGCAACAGATTGTGAATTTGCTTATTCGCAACTTAGAGCTTGTGGCGGAGTAGGAATGTTAGTTGGCGGCGGTTGTTATGGAGTGCGTGTCTTTAATAATATTTTTGATGGGCTTGAACAAGGCGCTTTAAATATCAGCAGTACCGGCGATTTAAAAAATGGAAAATTAATTCAGATCAATCATCAGACGCTGGTTGATCATAATATTTTTTCTAATTGCGGACAAGGTGGTGGTATCACCTTAGGCGTAGGTGGAACGATACACACCACTATTTCACATAATTATTTTACTAAGTCTGGCCGACCCTATACCATGGATATTGGTGCAGGAGGATTAGAAGGAACCATCACTGGCGATATAGTAGTAGAATACAACCATTTCGAAGATGTACAAACAGATGCAGATGATGCAGGCGTTATAGTCGTTACGGGTATGACTTATAATTCATCTGTTCGGAATAATATTATTCATCGCGTTCATCGTGGATTCTTTAGTGATAATGTTGCCTTCTGGTTTGATAATTTATCTAGCAACTGGACGGTGAAAAATAATATTTACTTTGACTTAGAACAAGGTGACATGAAAACTTGTGGAACCTACTTAATCAATAATGACTATTCTGATAATTTTTTGATTGAGAATCCAAAAGTTTTGCCAGAAAAATTTATTGAAGGGCTGCCCAACTTTGCTTGTTCTAATCTTCAAGTTACGCTCAATGGTAAACCGATAAAAGGAGTTTTGCCTACAGGAACTTTAGTGAAAGTTAGAGCCGATATTCAAAACACGGGTAGTTCAGGAGTGGCTCAGGTATCCTTGCTATTAGATAGGAAACCCATTGAGAATAAGCCTTTCCCCGTAATTAAAGGAAATGTGAGAACGATTGAATTTGAGATTCGATTAAACAATCCAGGAAGTCAAGAGCTTGCAATTGGAGAAACTATTCCTCAAAAGATTAGAGTAGAAGGAGAAAAACCTAAGTTGTCATTTGATCAACTTCACTTGTCCGAAGAAAGAATTTTAGCAGGTGAGTCGGTTCACATTACTGCTATGGCGAAAAATTTACAAGCAAACGATATTGAAACAGCTATTCATCTTTTTGCTGCAGGGAAAATAGTTAAAACTGAAAAAATAAAATTGAAAGGAAATGAAGTGAGAGAAGTTTCATTTGATCTGATTCCAAAAGTGGGCCTTCAACCATTGCGCGTTGGAAACAGTGATGAGCAAACTTTAACTGTGCTTAAATGCAAAGAGTTGGATCTTACTAAACAAAAACTTTACACCTATCTTTCTGCAAAATCAAAACCAGCTGTAGTAGATGTTTTTCAAAATGAAAACAGATACGTTTTAAAAGCAAGTGGCTGGGATTTTTATCATGCGGAAGATGCCTATGCCACTGTTTACTTGAAAAAATTAAAAGGCGATTTTGTTGCTACTGCAAAAATAAAATCCTTTGGATATCGCACGAGTGAATGGTATAGAAGTGGTTTATTTGTTCGCAATGACATTTCAAAAAGTTTTGATGTTGATCGTGGTAGTCTAGGATCAGTATTAATGTTTAGCACTCCCGGAAGGGCTGGAATTGAATATGACGAATTTGGTAATGGCTGTATGCATAAAGCTGCGAGTGAAAATTTACCTGAAAATTCTCCTACTCCAATATGGATTAAGTTAGAGCGCCATGGAGATCAGTTTACTGGTTATATTAGTCTAGATGGTAAAAATTGGATGATCAAACGTCAAACCAAAAATATTCCTGGAATTGAAAAAGCAGTTGATTTAGGATTAGCCGCAGGTGCGCCTGATCAAAAACAATATACGGTGGAATTTGTAGAGTGGAAAGTGAAGGTGCAAGAATAAATAGATTATTTTAAAAGCTTGGAATAACCTTTTTAATTAAAAATGGTATTCCAAGCTTTTTCATCCATATAAACTTTACAGGTATCATTCACCAAAGCGCATTCAATTTTAAAGGTCTCATTTGTTCCTAAAATTGTTCGTTGATAGGTCAATGACCAGCTGTTATTAGTTTTCTGTTTGATTCCAACCTTCTTTAGTGAATAACCAAAGCGAGCATTTGATAATTTTTCTTCGATGCTATTTTTGCTTTTCCCATCTACAGCTGGGCCATAAATAAAATTACAGACTTTATCATACTGCTGATTCTTATGAAGTACTTGTAAGTAATTTAAAACATTGGTATTATAAAAACATAAAGGGTTCTTAAATAAACAGGATCCAGTATTTTGAGCGTATCCTTTATTCAATAAAGAAAAGGTGCAAAATAAAATAAGAAATATAGTAGGCCTTGTTTTCATTTTATAACGATGGATGATGATTTAGAAGTAAAAGTACTGTTTAATCAAATTTACTTTTAAAAAAATTAACAATTAACTAGATTTCTAGTTCAGGAAAGTACGAGTTAAAATGAATAACCTTGATACTTTAAATGTACCAAGGTTATTTCTTTTATACGAAAGCCAAAAATTAATTTGTTTTTTCTAAAATAAAATATTTGTAATGATCTATAAAGTATAATCTATCAGGATATGAATTGTCTTTTTTTATAGCATATTGATGAGTAACACTTCTTCCTTGATTGGAATCATATTTTATTGAACCCTCTAATCGAAAAGTAATAGTTGTAGAAGTTCTTGTTTCATCATTTGGATCTCCGTTCAAAAACAAAAAACACCTTTCGTATTTAGTATTTTTGTCTAATATAAAATCAAAATTTTGTTTATTAGCTTCAATTGTGTAATTATTTGTATTATTATCATAATTCATTTCTGAAGACAATTCCAATTTGTAATCACTTGAATTAAACTTTTTTTCTGATTTTATATTAGAGTCAAAATATTTTAATGGCCCCTTTAAAAGAGTCACTATACTTTCAATTTCTGTTTTATTAAATTCGTCTTTTAAATCATCATATTTAATTTCATAATTTTTCTTAATTGGGTCATAAACTTCTTTCATTTCCCATTTTAAAGTTGACTTAAAATTTGATTCCAAACCGGTTATGGTAACTGGAGTAAAATTATCAATCTCTTCATAATTATCGACAACATTACCTTCATTAATTACACTTTGAAATACTCCCCTGATTTCTCTATCAAAATAAAACTGTTCCAGTTTACTGCGATTTAAAAAATCAGTCAAATATTTCCTGTATTCTATTTGTTTGCTTAATTTAGAAATAATGCTATCTTTTTCAATTTCAATAAGTCCTTCTTGAAATAGTTTATTCTTTTTATCATACAAACTAATTAAAATACCTTTTTTCTCATTACTATAAGAAATTTCTACTTTTCCTTCATCATGGTATTGCTTACTCCCAAAAATTGCATTATATCCTACATCCCATGAGTA
>CANLAV010000134.1 GCA_947487905.1 Bacteroidota bacterium
GAGCAGTTATGAAGCTGATCTGTTTCCTAAAAAAATAACGATTGATACTTTAAGTAAAATAATACCATCAGATTCTTTAAATGTGACTGCCGATACTGTAAAAACTAAAGAATCTAAACATTAATTTACAACGTTTTTAAAACTTGTATAGAAAAATAAATATAAAAAATACAAAGTGAAACACCAAAATAGAGCTGAAACACTTAAATATACAATTACTTTTTTTTTGTCTTTATAAAATCGTTCAGCTAAAAATGCCCCAATAGGTATAGATAAAAAGATAGGGGTTAGAATAGCAATACCTATTAATCCAAAACGATGTTTAATTCTTAGTACTCGTCTATTCGATTTTGTAAATATTTTTTTTGGATGTTTTGAAGTAAACCATTTTTCTTTTAATTGATCCCACCATTTTAATAAACCAGCACTCAAATAGGTAAAGACAACGGTTCCGAAAATGGCTCCAGTACAACTACTCAGAAGTGCTAATATATAATTTGATTTATAGATAGCAATAACAGAAGGTATTCCAATTTTTGATAATGATATTGTGCAAGCAAGAGCGGCGGAAATAAATTTCCAAATTTCTATAGTATCCATGTTGTGTAGTACGTTATTATATTTTTACTCCGTATGCTAAATCTCCGGCGTCTCCTAAGCCAGGTACAATATAGGAATGAGAGGTTAATTCTTCATCAATGGCTCCACACCATATCGTAAAATCTTTTGTAGGTAAATTTGCTTTTACAAAATCAACGCCTTGTTGACTACTAATGGCTGAAATGATATGGGTGTGTTCCGGTGTTCCTTTTTCTAAAATGGCTTTATAGGCTAATACAATGGATGAACCAGTTGCAATCATTGGGTCGCATAAAATTAATGTTTTACCATCTAAATGTGGACTAGAAACATATTCAACATGAATATCAAAACTATTGTCTTTATGATGTTTTCTATAGGCAGAAATAAAGGCGTTTTCTGCTTGATCAAAATAATTTAAAACACCAATATGCATGGGTAATCCTGCTCTTAATATGGTTGCAATAACTGGTTGAGCCACTAAGTGAGATGTTTGAGCAATGCCCAACGGAGTTTGTGTTTCTTTAGTTTCGTAACTCAATTTTTTTGAAATTTCGTAACTCATAATTTCTCCCATTCGTTCTAAATTTCTTCGAAAACGCATCTTGTCTTTTTGTATGGAAGTATCTCTTAATTCAGCAACAAACTGATTGAAGATAGAATGTTGTAATGATAAATTTTGTATCATAATTAGAAAGATTGGTAAATTTAGATGCTCTAATTTAAAGTTTATAATCTATAAATTATAATTTTTCTTACTGACTAAAAACACACCAAAAATAATGCAGAGTGCAGATGCAATTTTGATTGGCGTTATATCATCCTTCCCAAAAGAAACGGCAATAAGCGTTGCTAAAAAAGGTTGAAAATAAATATACATACTCACAACCGACGAACTTAATGCCTTTAGTGCATACATATTTAATAAATAGGCTAAAAAGGTAGTTCCTATGACAACAAAGGCCATTCCAAATAAAATAGTGGACGATAAATGCAACCAATCCACTTCATAAATAGCTGGCAAACCAAATGGCGCCATATAAATAAATCCAAATAAAAACAACCATTTCATGACTGTTATGGTTTGATATTTAATCATATAAGGTTTTGCCATCACTACAAAAATAGCCCAAGACAAAGAATTAATTAAAGTCATAATATCGCCAACAAGTGTTTCGCTCCCAAAACTAAATGTATCTTTAAATAACAATAATAATAGAGCTCCTGTTACACCCAACAGTAATCCACTAATTTTAAATATAGTTAGTCGCTCTTTAAAAACAATAATTGTAAATAACATCACTGCAATTGGATTACTAACCATGATAATGGCCGAATTAATGGGTTTTGTGAGACTAAGTCCATAAATAAAAAAAACTTGATTGATACAAACTCCAAATAATGCCAATACCATTAATTTTTTTAAATCTTTTTTTTCAATTTTTTCTGATTTTATAAAAAATGAAAATGTCCAAAATAAAATGAAAGCTCCAACAATACGAAGCATAACCAAACCGATTGGTTTAATGGCGTGTGGCATTAAATCTTTTGCAACGATATAATTTAAAGCATAAATTACTTGAGCAATAAATAAAGATACATGTGCTTTTACAGAAGAGTTCATTTTAGTTAACAAATATGCAGTATTATTTCCGAAATTTACCACATGATTTTTATTGACCACTTAAAAAATAAAATTGAATTAGCTCACATTCCCAAACGAATTATCTCCTTGGTTCCGTCTCAAACAGAATTATTGTGGGATTTTGGTTTGCATAATGAGCTGGTTGGCATTACAAAATTTTGTATTCATCCTCTAGACATGTTCAAACTTATAGATAGAGTAGGTGGAACAAAAACACTCAATCTCAGTAAAATAAGAAGTTTGAAGCCTGATTTAATTATTGGAAATAAGGAAGAAAATGAACATGCTCAAATAAATGAATTACAAAATGAATTTCCAGTTTGGATGAGTGATATTTATAATTTAAATGATGCATATAAAATGATTGGGGATATTGGCGAATTGGTTAATAAAAAAAATGAAGCCATTGTATTGATTTCAGAAATTCAAAAGTCATTTTCCTTAATCAAAAAACACCACAAAACAGTTTTATACCTCATTTGGAAAAACCCCTATATGGCTGCGGGTAAGTCAACATTTATAGGTGATATACTAAATGAAATGGGTTTAATGAATGTTTTAGAAACTAATGATTTACGATATCCAGAAGTATCATTAGAAAATATAAAAAAATTTAATCCGGAATTAATCTTTTTATCATCAGAGCCATTTCCATTTAATGAAAAACATATCAAGGAATTAAGGAAAATAGCTCCAAATGCTTCAATTAAATTAGTAGATGGAGAATTATTTAGTTGGTACGGAAGTCGGTTATTAAAAAGTGTAACTTATTTAAATCAATTAGAATTATGATTCTTTAAATGCTTGATTTAAGCGTTTTAATAGTAAAAACATAATTCCGGTTGCAATTAACAATAATAGGCAGTTTACTAAAAAGAAATTGCCTTTATCATCAAATTTATCCCAGTTTTTTGCTAAAACACCACTCAACTTATTTCCAATGGCGGTGGCTAAGCTCCAACCACCCATCATTAAGGCCGTAAATCGTAAAGGTGATAATTTAGAAACCATGGATAATCCCATTGGACTTAAAAACAACTCGCCAATAGTGATAACGCCATAACTACCTACGAGCCACATTGCGCTTGCTTTATTTATTCCGTTATTGGAGTAATGAACGGCTAAAACCATAACTAAGGTTGATAAAGCCGAAATTAATAACCCGAAGGCTATTTTAGTAGCAGTAGTTGGCTCTTTTTTCTTTCGTCTTAAAAAGCCAAAAAACATGACGATTAACGGTGTGAGCGTTACAACAAAAAATGGATTAATAGATTGAAATAATTCGGTAGGAATTAAGTTTAAAGATTTGTCTGGTTCTGGATATTTTTCGGGAGCTAAATTTTTAAAGTAAGATGGATATTCAAATTCTTTAATAGGTGTGCCATTCGCATCTTTTATTTTTCTGAAATGTTGATCAAGTTTAACAACGGAATCTTTTTTAGCCACAACTGAATTATCGCATATATACATGGATTGTGTTGGTTTAACTAAGGCACTTGGCATTTCACGGTCTGTATAAGAGTTGGCGTAAGTTGTCAAGGCTGTGCCATTCAATTTAAATACAGCCCAAAAAACAATTACAATACCAAATATGGTAAACATAGTTCCCATCGGTTTTTTCTCTTCATTAGTACAACTTTTATAAACGGTATAATAGAAATAAATAACTGGAATACAGGCAAATAAAAAGGCGTCTGTACTATCACTGCCGAAAATCGTGCTTGGAATCATCCACCCAATGACACCAAATCCTACAGCGATTCCTAATACAGCTAAAAAACGCATAATAACTGGCTTATCTTGAGCTGTTGGTTCTTTTCTTACATCAACATGCTTATAGTGTTTCATACCAAACCAAAAAGTGATTACACCAATAAACATACCGCAACCAGCGGCGATAAAGGCCCAATTCCAACCATATTTAATGCGCATATAAGCAGCAATAAAATTGCATAAAAAAGCACCCAAATTAATACTCATGTAAAATAAATTATAGCCTGTATCTTTGTTAGCCTTGTATTGCGGGTCGTTATATAAGTTGCCTAATAAGGTTGAAATATTTGGCTTAAAAAAACCATTCCCAACAATCATAATACTTAGCGATGTAAAAAAGGCCCATTCTTCTCTGATGGAAAGTAAACAATAACCTATGCCCATTAAGATGCCACCAAAAGTCACTGAAAACCGATACCCAAATTTCATATCAGCTAACAATCCACCAACAAAAGGTGTTAAATACGCGCAAGCAATAAATGTTCCAAATATATCAGCGGCTTTCGCATTTTCCCATCCAAAGCCTCCACTGACTGTATCAGTTGTCATGTAAAGGAAAAATATGCCAATCATTAAATAGTAACCAAAACGTTCCCAAAATTCTGTAAATGCTAAAAATAATAATCCTTTAGGGTGTTTTGATACTGATGACATAAGTTGTAATTTAAAATATAATAAATTGATAGTTTGTCTTTAAAGATATTAAATATGCTTTACTTAATAATAAATTTATTTGATAATATAATTTTTGAAGTTTGAGTGTTTTTAATAATTATTCTAATGTTTTTTGTTTCACTAGAAATACCTTCCACAAGCGTTTCAAAAAGGGTATCTTGTATGGTGTGAGAATATTGCATGCCAATAATTGGAACTAAAACATACCTATTAACTTTGTCTGTTTTATTTAACTTACCATTTTCGATCATGATTTTATGATGCGTGTTTAAACTATCTGGTATTTTAATAAAAAATAAATCGGTACTATTTTTAAAAATAGTATCATTTTTTTCACCAATTTGATTAAACAAAAAACGATTGTCTTCTCTTTTTAATTTAATTTGGTGTTGACTTTTTAAATGAAAAGTACATAAAATAAAAAGGATAAACAGATTTAATTTTGCAACCATTTCTCTATTTCAGTTTGATCAAGGTGCATGTAATCAACCCAATTTTCAACTACGGAATTATTTACCATATAAATGGCTGGCATATTTAATCCAGCTAAAAAAATAAAGTTTTTCCCGTTTAAAATACAATACTGAATATTTGTTGCTTTGGTATCTTCGAAAAATGGTTTAATTTTTTCATCTTCGCCGTTTAAGACCAAATACATACTAATGCTTGGATTTTTTTCGTGTATGATTCGCAATTTTTTTGCAGCTATGCGGCAATGTGGACAACTCATGCTCATAAATGCAATGATGTGTTTTCCTTTACTTAAACTTCTTGGAGGAACATTTTTTTTAGCGTCTTTATATAAACTATCTAGTTCTAGTTTAAAATGATCTTCTTTTTTGGTTAAGTATGCCGAAGAATAATCTAAGTCAACGTAATTTAAAATGTGAGGTAAGGCAAACGAACCTAAAAATAAAACGCCTAATAACCATTTACTTATTTTTCCATAGTTTAATCCGTTGTAATATTTGTAAATAAAAA
>CANLAV010000135.1 GCA_947487905.1 Bacteroidota bacterium
ATATAAAGACTCTGTATATAATACAATCGGTAATTTTAATATGGGAATAAGTGGGTTTAATGATTTTAATGTATGGATAGATTATAATGCGGATGCAGATTTAAGTTTAACGGAACGTGTTGTAAATAAACCAAATTTTATGTTTAGTGGTCCGGCAACAACTAATGCTACTTTTACAGTTCCAACTTCTGCAGCTACAGGAACAACGCTTTTAAGAGCTAGGTATGCATACTGGGGTGATGGTGATGACCCATGTGGAACAACTTTAGGTGAAGTTGAAGATTATCCGGTTATTATAAGACAAGCTCCAATCCTTACATTTACTGGAAGCACGATTTTTTGTATTGGGAGTAATTTAAATTTTAATTATACAGGCACTGCAGCAGATTCTCTTAAGTGGGTTTTAAGTAATGGCATAAATACTTATAGTATTAATGGTAGCTCCGTTGGAATAGCGATTAATAATATTGGAACGTATTCTATAACTTTAATGGGGTATAAATATGGACTTACCTTTACAAAAATATTTTCAAACTATTTTTCAACGCAACCATTTCCAATTATTGCTGTTAACTCAGGGACTACATGTGCTGGTAATACATTTACAATAATACCAAGCGGGGCATTAACGTATACTTTTTCGGGTGGTTCAAATAGTGTTTCACCAACAGTAACAACAACGTATTCAGTTACAGGAACAAGTTCGGTTGGGTGCGTTTCTGCGCTGCCTGCAATTAGCACAGTAACGGTGAAGCCATTGCCTATTATAAATGCAAGCACATCCAATAGTTTGATTTGTGCAGGCGGCAGTGCAACGTTAACAGCAACAGACGGCGTGTCGTATATATGGAACACGAGTTCAACAGCAACTACCGTGGTAATAAGCCCTAGTATTACAACTATTTACAATGTAAATGGCTTGGGAATAAATGGATGCAGTAATACGGTTTTTATTACTCAAAATGTGAGTACGTGTACAGACATACTAAGTATTTTAGGGAAAGAACTTGTGGCGGATAATGTTTTTCCAAATCCAAATAATGGATTGTTTTATATTAATTTGAATCAAGCTTCTGAAGTTAGTATAACGGATGCATTAGGAAAACTAGTTTATAAGAACTTTCATAATAAAGGTATTAACAACTTTGAACTTCTTAATATATCAGACGGAGTTTATTTTGTAGCTATTAATTCAAATCACTCTCAAAAGATTTCTAAGCTGATTATTAAAAAATAATTTTTATCAGTACTGTATCATTTTTAGTTTAATAAAAATGATACAGTAAATCTTTTAATTGGAGTTTAATTAAAAGCTCTCTTTAATTAGATGCTTTAGTTCATTCATAATCATAGCAGTGGCACCCCAAAGTATTTTGCCTTCAATCAAATAATAAGGTGTCGTAATGTTTGTATTGTTTACTGCTATCGTTGTTTTTTTTATGCTATTTTGTTGAAGTAAATCTTGTAAATCCCATTCAATAAGATTAACAACTTCAGCCTCATTTATTAAAAAATTAGGTCTTTCATTAAGGTAAGCTACATAAGGTTTTACTATAAATTTACTAATTGGAATATGCACATCTGAAAGTTTCCCAATGATAAAAGGGGTTTCATTCGCACCGGTTTCTTCAAAAAACTCACGTAATGCAGTGTTTTGTAAATCAGAGTCTTGTTCATCATATTTACCACCGGGCAAAGCTATTTGTCCGCTATGATGACCTTTATAAACAGAACGCTCAATTAGTAAAACACAAGGTAAGTTTTGTTCATTTGGATAAATTAATAGTATAACTGCACTTAATCGATAGCCAGCTATTTCGTTTAAACTGGGAAAAATACGCTCGTTATGTGCCATTTCTAAATGAGCTTCTTTTGCCTCTAATGGTTCTTTTAGTTTTTCTGATAAATGATGTATTAATTTTTCAAACATTTTTAATGTATGGTTGTTTAATTTAAACAAAGATATCATTATGTATTTTCATTCTATAAAAAGCACGCAACATTTACCAATTACTTTAGAAGAAGCTTGGAGTTTTTTTTCATCGCCTTACAATCTTCCAAAAATTACACCTCCTGAAATGGGTTTTGTAATTACTTCAGATAAAAAAGATGCTGAAAAAATGTATTCTGGACAAATTATTTCTTACATATTAAAACCCTTATTTAACATTCCTGTTAAATGGATGACAGAAATTTCACACGTTAAAGACAATGAGTATTTTATAGACGAGCAGCGATTTGGCCCATATAAATTATGGCATCACAAGCACTCTTTTGTGAAAACAGAAAATGGTGTTGAAATGACCGATGTAGTTAATTATGTTTTGCCGTTTGGAATATTAGGAGAAATAGCCCATAAACTATTTTTAAGAAAACGAATCGAATATATTTTTGAATACAGAACGAAGGTCTTGAATGAAAAATATAAATAAGGAATAGTTTAATGAATGGCGGTTAGTTGTAAACCTGCTATTTTTTTTAGTTTTTCTTCACACATTTCACTTTGGGATTTACGAATGCTAAAATTAATTTCGCAATCCGAATCAAATTGTTGGTGATGAATGTGACAATTTAATTGTTTTAATAACTTCATCGCATCATTTAAATGGATATAAGGAAACGTAATTATATACTTAAATTCAATTTGCTTTTCAATAACTTTAGAATTTTTAATAGCTTCTAATGCTGAGGTTTTATAAGCTTGTATTAAACCGCTTACACCAAGTAAAGTGCCACCAAAGTAACGCACAACAACAATGAGTACGTTGGTTAAATCATGAGATTGTATTTGACCAAGTATTGGTTTCCCTGCTGTATATGAAGGTTCTCCGTCATCATTCGCTCTAAGGTTTTGTTTATCTGGGCCTAAAACATAGGCATAGCAATGATGGTTTGCTGTGGGGTGTTCTTTTTTTAAATTTCCTAAGTATTCTTTTATTTGTTGCTCTGTTTCTACAGGAAATACATAAGCAAGAAATTTACTTCCCTTATCTTTAAAAATAATGTTTGAAGTGGATTCAACGGTAAGATATGTGTCGTTAAATGACAGGAGCGTGCTTTCTAAATTAGTTTCTATGATTTAGAAAATTATTATTGAGGAAAATGTTTGTTTATTAAACAAGGAAATCGATAAGAACAAATTGGATAAAGTAATTTGTATTCATCGTAAACTATTTTTTTTCCAACGGTGATTTTCATATCAGCAATTGCCCATTCTAAAGCTAAGCATTCCATGTTGATGTTACTTTCATTTTCACCAAAAGGAATTTGGCGGTAATATTTCCATGGTTCAAAAAATTTATAAGTCCCATAGGAAAGCTTCACATTTAAAACACCCTTTGCATTTGTTTTAACGCTATCAATTTTATTTTTATCAGAAACGTAAATCAATGTTTTATTGGCATAGGGCACGGGAGCATTTAGTTTAGCAGTAATTTCTGGGCTGGGTTTAGCTCCACCACAATATGGAATATATTGTGTCATTTTAAATTTTACGATTTTCTTTTGAGAAAAACCTGATAAGAAGGAAGCGATTGATAAAATTAAAAAGATATTTTTCATAGTCTATAAATTATGGAGTTGATAAAGAAACCGGTAAAATTTTACCGTTATAGTATTGATGACCCTTTGTTGTAAAGTCAAAAATATAGTCCGCCATTTGAATTGGTTTAACAGGCGCTTCGTAACCAGGAAAAGCTTCAGCGAGCATTTCTGTTTGAACAGCACCAAGTGCCAAGCAATTAACCGTTATGTTTTTTTCTTTAAATTCTTCGGCCATACATTCTGTTAAGCCAACAACAGCTGCTTTTGACGAACTGTAAGAAGAAAGACCAGCAAATTTTACACTGCCTTGAAAACCACCAATACTACTGATGTTTACAATGTGCGCTTTTGTTTTTTTTCCTAATACACTCAGTAGTTGTTGTGATAAATAGAATGGAGCGAAGACATTTACTTGATATGTTTTTTCTAAATCGGAATAAAGTATATCCTCAAAAGGTTTATTTACTAAAGTGCCTGCATTGTTAATGACAAAATCAATGGTTTGGTGTTTTTCTTTAATCGCAAATACTGCTTTATCAATACTTATTTTAGAGCTTAAATCAGTGGAAATGATTTGTAATTTTTCATTTGACAAAGCCTCAAGTGTATCAGTATGTCTTGTTAGAGCAATCACTTGATAGTTGGCATTTAAAAATAATTTAGTGAGTTCAAAGCCAATGCCTCTGCTTGCTCCTGTTATGATAACGGTCATGTGCTTTGTTTTTAATAATTTATGACTTGTTCTCTAATTTCTTTTGGAACTGGCCTTTCTTCGTACTGTTGTGTTCTTAATTGAGGTTCAAATCCAGCTTCAGTTATGGCATCTTGAATTGTTTTATATGTAAAGCGATGTGGTGCACCAGCTACACTTACTACGTTTTCTTCAATCATAATACTACCGAAATCATTGGCTCCAGCATGTAAACAGATTTGTGCAGTTTGTTTTCCTACAGTTAACCAAGATGCTTGAATATTTTCAATATTAGGTAGCATAATTCTACTAAGGGCTAACATACGGATGTATTCATCATCACTTACATTATTCGTAATTCCTTTGACGCGTTTTAACAAAGTGCCATCATCTTGAAAAGGCCAAGGGATAAAGGCTAGGAATCCTTTTGCATCTTTTGGTTTTTCTTCTTGCACGTCGCGTATCCAAACTAGATGTTCAAAACGCTCATAAATACTTTCTACATGGCCAAACATCATTGTAGCGGATGTAGTAATATGTAATTGGTGACAAGCACGCATCACATCTAACCATTCTCTTCCAGTACATTTTCCTTTAGAAATTAAACGACGCACGCGATCATTAAGTATTTCTGCACCAGCTCCAGGTAAACTATCCATGCCAGCATCCATTAATGCTTTTAAAACTTCGAGGTGGGTTGATTTTTCTAATTTAGTGATGTGTGCAATTTCTGGTGGACCTAGTGCGTGTAATTTTAAATTTGGGTAAAGAGATTTTAATTCTTTAAATAAATTAACGTAATAATTTAATCCTAAATCGGGATGATGTCCGCCTTGTAATAGAAGTTGTTCCCCACCTAATTGAAATGTTTCTTCTATTTTTTTCTTATAAGTTTCGATAGACGTTACATAAGATTCGGGATGCCCAGGGATTCTATAAAAGTTACAAAACTTGCAGTTTGCAATACACACATTAGTGGTATTTACATTGCGATCAATAATCCAAGTAACTTTTTTAGAATTATTTTTTTTAATGTTTCTAATTTCATTAGCTACAAACATCAAATTCGATGTAGCTGCGTTTTCGTATAAAAACACACCTTCTTCAATCGATAAAAACTCGAGATTAAGTGCGCGATTTAATAATGATTGAACGTTCATGGAGAAATTTTTATATCTATCAAAAATAAGCAATTTATAAGAATAGAACTTGTTATTTTTCTATTAATATAGAACTAAAATAATTTAAACAACGTACTCGACACTATGTTTAAAAGTTAATTTTTTTCATAATATGTTGCACTTAAAAATTAGTTCCTGTTCCGTATAATATACCAAATGCATTAATGCCTACTGAGTAATTAACGCCAAAATACATTACAAAATTTTCTCCTCTGC
>CANLAV010000136.1 GCA_947487905.1 Bacteroidota bacterium
AGAGTTTGGGATAATGAAGATTTAAACTTTGCTCGGTCTGTTGCAGAAATAATTTCTATTTCATTAGAAACTGAAAAAAGAAAATCGGCCGAGTTAGCTATTAAAGAAAGCGAAAGTAATTTTAGAATGTTGAACGAAACCATTGATGATGTGTTTTGGTTATACGATTTAAAATCAAAGAAATTACTTTATGTAAGTCCATCTTCTGAAAAAATATTTGGCGTAAAACCAATCGAGTATTACTCACAGTTTGATTATTGGAAAAACTATATTCTCGAATCTGATCAAAGTATTATATACAATGCGCATAAAAATTTAGCCTTAAATGGGTTTTATGAAATAGAGTATAGAATAAAGGTAAATAATTCTATTAAATGGATACACGAAAAATCATTTGGTATCAAAGATGTAAATGGTTTCTATTTTAAGAGTTCAGGAATTTGTTCAGACATCACTGAAAAAAAGAAAATTGAATTAGAGTTAAAACAATTATCTATAGTTGCTGAAAAAACTACAAATGGTATTTTAGTGGCTGACCATCTTGGTAGAGTTATTTGGGCTAATCAAGGCTATTTAGATATGGTGGAAATCTCTTTAGGTAATTTAATTGGTAACCGTCCAAGGGATTTATTTAATCCTAATGGTAAAGAATTTGAAAGCGAAATAGATAAATTAAACGGCACTAATTTTAGTAAAGAAATTGAAATCATAACAACAAGTAAAAAAATTAAGTGGGTTGAGTTGACTAACACTATTATCAAAGATGATTACGGTATTGTTGTTCAACAAATTGAGGTTGTGACTGAAATAACTGAAAAAGTTAAAAATAGAAATGTGTTGTTGCAATTATCAAGTGATTTAGAATACAAAAACACATTGCAACAAAATATTATCAACTCTCAGTCTTATGAAGAATTGGCCTTTAAAACATTAGGCTTTATAAAAAGTCAGACTAAAGGTTGTGTAAGTGTAGCACTAGCAAAAGTTAATGATAAAAATGATCATTTTAGTGGTTATGAAATAGTAGACAATCAATTTAATAAACTTGTCATCCCAATGTCTACTACTAGAAGTACAAGCACTTTGCAAAAAGGTGAAATTTTTATTGAACGTAATCTTAAAACTGCGAAAGATGTTTCTGTTTCTGATTTAGATAATAGACACATTAATGTTATTTCCTACATATTATTGCCCATAATGGATGGTGATAGGTTAATTGCGGGAATTCATGTTTCTCTTGGTCGTGTATTTGATTTAACCGATAATGAAATTAAAAATTTAGAGTCGATTACATTATTACTTTCTGTCGCCATTAAACAGCTTGAATTAAAAAATGAACTATTGCAAATCAATAAAGACAATATTGATAGTTTAAACTACGCTCAAAATATACAACGTACCATATTACCTGAAATAACAAAACTCACCAAAACATTTAACGATATTAGTTTGTATTTTAAACCAAGAAATATTGTAAGTGGTGATTTTTATTGGGCAAAAGAAAAAAATGGATTAACCTTTATAGCTGTTGCAGATTGTACAGGGCACGGTGTTCCAGGTGCTTTCTTAACACTAATCGGAAGTAGAATTTTAGAACAAATAGTTGATATAGAAAAAATTACAAATCCTGCAGAGATTTTGATGAAATTAGATGATCAAATTTATTTGTCATTAAATAATAAAGAGCATGATATTATTAGAGATGGAATGGAAATTGGGCTTTGTGTAATTGATACCAAAGCTAATAAGTTAAGTTTTGCAGGAGCAGGATTAGGATTATTATATTTCATCGATGGTCAAGAGTTTTACATAAAAGGACAACGTAAATCAATTGGTGATTACAGAGATGATGATTTTAAGTTTAAAACAATTGAAATTAACGTTACTGGTGATGAATGTTTTTATATGGCAACAGACGGCTATCAAGATCAGTTAGGGGGTAATCATTATAAACGCTTTTCAAAGAAACGAACTATTGATTTACTGAAATCAATTATACCTAAATCCGGCATTGAAAAAGAACAAATTTTAAGTAAAGAGATGGATGAATTTATCGGTATTCATCAACAAACAGACGACATTACCGTAGTTTCATTTTCGATTATTCCTCATAAAAAAGTAATTGATTAAACCAATAAACAAAACATAAATAACATTTAAAAAAGCAAAATAAATTATAAAATGGAAAATTTAATTGTAAAACAAACAGCTGAAACTCCTGAAATTAATTTCAATACAGGTGGTCAATTAGTAATTAAAGGGGTTTCTATTCCCGAAAACATTACTAATTTTTACACACCTGTAATCAATTGGATTAAAGATTTAGAAAGCAATATGCCTAGTGATATTAAGTTGGTTTTCGAAATCGAATACATTAACACTTCTTCTACACGTGCATTTATTGAAATTATAAAAAAGGTCAATTTATTAAAAGATAAATGTAAAACGATTACCATTGTTTGGCGATATGAAGCAGATGATGAAGATAATTTAGATTTAGGGAAAGATTTAGAACATAGTGCTAAATCAAAGTTTGAATTTGAAATCATTTAATTTTTAATTAATTAGTTTAAAAATTATAATTTTATTATCATGAAACTATTGCATATCGTATCCACTAAGAGTTCGCCCGAAATTATTTTCGATGATCAAGAACATAAATTGTTTATCAAAGGGATATGCACACCTGAAAACCCCATTCATTTTTTTCAACCCGTGGTAGATATTATAGAAAATTATTTGACCTCTAACAACCAATTAATTATTGATATTTACCTAGATTATTTTAATACTGGCTCTTCTAAATGTTTGCTTAATTTATTCTCTAAAGTTGCCAATACATCTCCTGAAGTTAAATCTAATACTATTGTAAATTGGATAGTAGACGAAGATGATTCTGAACTAAAAGAAGCAGGAGAGGTATTTGAAGAAATAACAGGTTTAAAGTTTAATTACATTAGTCAAAACTAATTAATGTTTGAATTTTATTACCGAAAACCTTCAAAATCAATAATATATTTCATTAATTCATTCATTTTTCTTACTTTTGCACTCTAAATTAATCCCGTAAGATTATAAAATGGCGTTAAAGCCTATTTTGTTCTGTCTTATATTAAAATTATAAAAGATATGAAACTGTCCATGTTTAAATTTAATCTGCCTAAAGAATTATTGGCAGAGTATCCTTCAAAAAATCGTGATGAAAGTAAATTAATGGTGGTTGATAGAGCTACCGGTAAAATTACACATAAAAAATTTAAAGATGTTATTAACTACTTTGACGAAGGTGATGTTATGGTGTTAAATGATACCAAAGTATTTCCAGCTCGAATGTATGGTAATAAAGAAAAAACAGGTGCTAAAATTGAAGTATTCTTGCTAAGAGAATTAAATAAAGAAAGTCGTTTATGGGATGTTTTAGTAGATCCTGCTCGTAAAATTAGAATTGGTAACAAATTATATTTTGGCGAAAATGATAACGTTGTTGCTGAGGTAATTGATAATACAACATCAAGAGGAAGAACCCTTCGTTTTTTATTTGATGGACCATATGAGGATTTTAGAAAAGCGTTGTATGATTTAGGTGAAACACCTTTACCAAAGTATATTAAACGTGCCGTTGAAGAAAGTGATATTGACCGATATCAAACTGTTTTTGCTAAAAATGAAGGTGCGGTTGCAGCTCCAACAGCTGGATTGCATTTTAGTAGAGAATTATTAAAACGATTAGAAATTAAAGGCGTAGATTATGCTAATATAACATTACATATTGGTTTAGGAACATTTAGAATGGTAGAAGTGGAAGATTTAACTAAACATAAAATGGATAGTGAAGACGCTTTAATTACGGAAGAAAATTGCTTGAAAATTAATAATGCAAAAGACAAAAAGAAAAAAGTGTGTGCTGTTGGTACAACAGTAATGAGAACATTAGAATCTTCTGTTTCAACAACAGGCCATGTTAATCCGTATGCGGGTTGGACTAATAAATTTATTTTCCCTCCTTATGATTTTTCGGTGGCAAATTGTATGATAACAAATTTTCATATGCCCGAATCAACTTTGTTAATGCAAGTTGCAGCATTTGGTGGTTATGATTTAATTATGAAAGCTTATAAAGAAGCTATTAAAGAAAAATACCGTTTTTATTCATACGGAGATGCGATGCTAATCTTATAAATGGATTGTATTTTTATTTTAAAAATCCCTTGTCTGTTTAGAAAAGGGATTTTTTATTTAGTATGAAAATCAATGGTCATTTCATGCGACGCTAAATCATAATGGTCGCCCATACTCATCACATGCACTATTAAATTTTTGATAGAAATAGGTTGTCCCATTTCCACAGAAGTTAAGTTTGTATCTTTAATATTTCTTCCATCTACTAGTATAACTAAGCCAGATCCTATGGCTTCCATATTCGTCTTATCTGTTATCAATAATCCCGTATCTTCTCCTAATCCAATTCCAAGTACTCTTGGATTACCTACAACAGCTTGAAATAAACGACCTATTCGCCCTCGATGTACAAAATGTGTATCTATCACTACATCGTCTATTAAAGCTAAACCACTAGTAATTTTAACCTCACCCTTTAATAACGCTTCACTGCTACTACCTTGGTAAATCATGTTGTTTGATGCAGCTGCAGCTCCAGCTGATGTGCCAGCAAAAATAAAGTCTTCATTTTGGTATTTTTGAATCAATAGTTCGTGAAATGGAGTTCCACCTAAAATGGAAGTGAGACGAAGTTGATCGCCTCCTGTAAACATAACCACATCGGCTTTTCGTAAGCGTTCAACAGCAGTTTCATCTAAAGCGTGTTCTCTTTTTTCGATATACAAAACATCAACGTTCTTTGCTCCCAAAAATTCGAAAGCACGAGCGTATTCTGGACCAACTTCTTTTGGTATTTTGGAAGCGGTGGTTATAATTTCAATACGAGAATTTTCTTTGTGTTTTGACTCAACAATTAAACGCTTTAAAATTCCTGTTTCAAAAAAATTTAAATTTTTTTCCACCTGCTTTTCAAAGTTTTTTTCAGTAAAACTACCTTTGTCTACAGCCCCCCCAATAATTACTAATTTCCCCTTTGGATTCATGTGTACTTAATTAAAATAAATGTATAACGCAATTAATAGACAGCGATTTATCTTTAAGGAATCTACTACAATTGATTTTCTAATTTCTTTAGCTCTGCTACTTTTTCAGCATAACCCATTTTATCAAACGAATGAATTAAATTATTTAATACACGTTTAATAATATCTAAATTAGAACACGGTAGAAAATGTTTAGTTTCCGGTTCAAGGTTCAGTTGTTTGATAAATGCCTCTATATCTCCTTGATTAAAAATTAAACCTTTACTAAATGGGTTAACGTAAAACAATATATTCTCAGATAATGTTCTGTCTGATGGATCAATTAGGTTTGCGTAATCGTTTACATAAGCTAAAACGAAGTGTTGAGGCAGATTTAT
>CANLAV010000137.1 GCA_947487905.1 Bacteroidota bacterium
GAAGAATTAAAAGAAGCGATATTTAATACAACGGATGAACCAAATCCTGTTGAATTATTTGATGCCACTGAAAAAACATCTGAATTAAAAACACTGGATGAATTTATGCAGGAAATTTCTTTATTAACGGATATTGATAAAGAAAGTGAAGATGAAAAGAACTACGACAAAATATCGATGATGACGATTCATGCTTCAAAAGGATTGGAATTTCCGTATGTGCATATCGTTGGTTTAGAAGAAAATTTGTTTCCATCTCAAATGGCACTAAATAGTCGAAGTGAATTAGAGGAAGAGCGTCGTTTGTTTTACGTTGCATTAACCAGGGCTGAGAAGAAAGCTACTATAAGCTTCGCTACATCTCGTTACCGATTTGGAAATGTAATATATTGTGAACCAAGTCGATTTATAGATGAATTGGATCCAAATTGCATTGATTATCCGCAGGAATCTTCGAGCAATAAATTTAGTGATAATGTTTTTGGCGAATATCGTAAAAAGCCATTTGCTAATCCTTTAAAGTCAATCGATTTTAATACTAAGCCAAATGAAAAAATAACAAACGAATCAAGCCAAATTAATTTTGCAGCACCAAAAAAATTGATTCCAATAGCTAAACGTATGGCTATGAATAATTCGTTAACGGATAATAGCGCCAATGCCAATTTAAGAATTGGTAGTATTGTGGAGCACGAAAAATTTGGGATAGGGGAAGTTGTTAAAATTGAAGGTGTGTATCCAGAATCAAAAGCATTAATTATGTTTAGAGATGCAGGGGAAAAGAACTTATTATTAAAATACGCTAAACTTAAAACTGTTTTATAAATGAATACAATATAAGAATTGTGTAGACTTATTTAATTATCTATTTAACATAATGTATATTATGAATAAATTAACTAAATTGTATTTACCTATTAAAGTAGCCCTGTCAGGGATCGAACCTGAATCTTAAGTTTCGGAAACCCACATACTATCCGTTGTACTACAGGGCCATAAAATAGAAATGTAAAGATAGAGATTTATAAGGTCTTTTAAAAATGAAATAATATCAATAAAATAATTTAATTTAAAATAAAAAGCAATAAATTCACATATTATTCGTTACAAGTTTAATACGATATTCGATTTAATCAATTTATTTTTTCTAAACACAATGAAGTTAAAATTCTATTTTTCATTATTTTTTATAATCATTTTCCAATCTTTTTTTTCACAAATCAAAATTGGAGAATGGCAAGATTATCTTACTTACAATACAACAAATAGTGTTTCTAAAATTGGTGATATTGTTTATGTGTCTAATCAAGAAGGTTTAGCAAAGTATAATGTAAATGATCATAGTATTGAAAAATTAACTAAAATTGACGGTTTATCCGATGTTGGTATAAAGGTTATTAAAAAAAATGATTTTAATAATGTTTTGCTTGTTATTTACACCAATTCAAACATTGATTTAATATTACCAAATGGGAAAATTTTCAATATTTCAGATTTAAAACGAAAAATTATTGCAGGAAATAAAACAATTTACGAAGTATATTGTAAAAATAAGTTTGCTTATTTATCTTGTGGTTTTGGAATTATTGTAATTGATACTGAAAAATTAGAAATTAAAGAAACGTTTAAAATCGGTGACGGAACTACTTTCAAAGAAGTTAGACAGGTTACTTCTACTGATAGTGCTATCTATGCAGCAACAGAATCTGGCATATATTATGGCTTATTATCAAAAAACTTATCTAACTATCAAAATTGGAAATCGTTGAATGTTGGAATTACCGCAGGACCGTATAATTCTATTATCAATTTTAATGGAAAAATTATAGCGAATTATTCAGGAAGATTGGCCTCTAACCTTTCTTTTGCAGATACTGTTTGGCAATTTAACGGTTCTGTTTGGAGTAAATATCCATACAAAACAAATTCAGAAAATTTTAAATTGTATGACTATTCTAAATACGGGAAAATGTTAATAATGGATCGCTCTGGTTTATCAGCATTTACAACAACTGGTATATTGGGTTCTGTATTAACGGGTTATGGCTATTTATTTGATGTTTACTACGAAGGTTCTTCCAATTATTGGCTTGCGGATTTAAATTATGGTTTAATAAAATCAAATGTTAGTGCGCCTTATAATTATGAATTTATTATTATTCCTGGTCCATCAAGTAATTATGTAAATGATTTGTCAATTTTAGATGGAAATGTAGCCATTGCACCAACTAATTTAGGAGATATCTATACTTTTCAATACAATAATAACAAGCCGAATTTATTACAAAACAAATATTGGGAACGCGTTACTAACTTACCTGATTCTATTAAAGATTATAATTGTGTTGCAATTAATCCTAAAGATAAAAATCATATTATTTTTGGTTGTTTAGGTTACGGCGTTGTTGAAATTAAAAATAATGTTTTTTCGAATGTTTATAATACAACTAATTCAACGATGGTTGGTTACAATAATGGTTATCAGCTTTGGACAGTCGGTGTAAATTTCGATAAAAATTCTAATATTTGGGTAATGAATTCAGCATCTACTAGGGCTGTTTCTGTTTTAAAAAATGGAGTTTGGACTAGTTTAAATTTTGATTATCTCATTTCAAAACCTACAATTCCAAAAGTTATTTTTGATAAAAAAGATCAAGCATGGATGATATTAGCTAGGGGTGGCGGAATTATGGTATATAAAGATGTTAATGGTTTATCTCAGCCTTCAAATACTAATACAAAGATTTTAACTGTAGCTAAAGGAAATGGTTTTTTGCCAACCCCAGATGTATATGCAATTTGCGAAGACTTGGATGGTAAAATTTGGGTTGGTACTTCAAAGGGAATAACAGTCTTTTATAATCCGGAAAACGTATTTACAAATTCTAATTTTGATAGTCAACAAATTTTAATTGAACAAGATAATTATGTTCAAATATTACTAGAAAATGATATTATTACATCAATTGCTGTTGACGGTGTAAATAGAAAATGGGTCGGTACTGAAAGTTCTGGAGTATATTGTTTTTCAGCAGATGGACAAAATCAAATTTATCATTTCACAACCGACAATAGCCCACTTTACTCTAATGTAGTTAGGGATATTGTTACTGATGAAACGACGGGTGATGTTTTCATCGCAACAGTTAAAGGTGTTCAATCTTACCGAACAAGTATTATTAAAGGATATGATAATTTTACAAATATGCATGCGTTTCCAAATCCAATAAGACCTGGTTATACTGGAACCATTCATATCACTGGTTTAATTGATGAGGCCACAGTTAAAATAACAGATATTGCTGGAAATCTCGTTTGGGAATCAAAATCACAAGGCGGTCAATTAGAATGGGACTTGAAAAATTTTAGTGGTTCGAGAGTAACTAGTGGCGTGTATTTAATTTATGGCGCATCTGCTAATGGCGAAAAATCAGCAACAGCCAAACTCCTTGTCATAAACTAATGCTATACCAAACCGAAGGAATTGTTTTGCATAATATAAAATATGCAGACAAAAAAATAATTTCAAAAATTTACACAAGACAATTTGGTTTAATTACCGCCATGGTTCATGTGGGCAATGCGCCAAAATCAAAAATAAAAGCAGGCACATTACAACCGCTGACACAAATTGAATTTGAGTTATCGATAAAGGAAAATAAAGATATCCAAACCATTTCTGAAATAAAATGTCAATACGTATATACAGATTTACAAACCAATTTTAATAAACTATGTATTGCTCAATTTCTTAATGAAATTTTATATAAATGTTTAAAGGAACAATTCTCAAACGAAGATTTATTCGATTTAATTTGTGACACTTATAGATGGCTTGATGCTGCTAATGATCGCTTTCAGGACACGCATATTTACTTTTTATTCGAGCTTTCTAAACACTTAGGTTTTTTTCCAATTAATAATAGAGATATCCTTCACCCCTACTTCGACACCTTAGAAGGTAAATTTGATTCAACTCCAAAAAGTTTTCCCTTAGGATTTGATAAAGAACAATCTATTCTATTTTCACACTTATTTTCACATTCACTAACTAACCCTAAGCCAAGCAATCGTTCTGAAAGACTGATCCTTTTAGATTGTTTACTGCATTATTATAAAATGCAAATTCCTAACCTCTCTGAATTAAAATCCTATCAAGTGATTCAAGAAATGATTAATTTAATGTAAAATCGCTTAAAAAATAAGACTTAACGGAAAATAGTATACCTTTGCATTTTAAATATTTACGCAAAATGGATGAAATTTTATCGATTAAATGTAAATAATGATTTAGGATTACCAATTTTTTAAAGACGTAAAATGGAACACAAAGAAGATAATTTAATTTTTGGAACACGAGCTGTAATAGAAGCAATTAATGCAGGGAAAGAAGTTGATAAAATCATTTTACAAAAAGGGTTATCTAATCAGTTATTCAACGAGTTAAGAAATGCCATAAAGCATTTAGACATTCCATTACAATTTGTTCCACCAGAAAAATTAAACAGAATAACTTCCAAAAATCATCAAGGTGTTGTCGCTTTTGTAGCGCAAGTAACCTATTATGAAGTAGAAGAATTATTGGCTCAGGTTTTTGAAAAAGGAAAAACACCCCTTGTTTTAATTTTAGATAGAATAACCGATGTAAGAAATTTTGGTGCTATCGCGAGAAGTGCTGATTGTGCCGGAGTAGATTTTATTGTTATACCAAGCAGAGGTGCTGCTCAAATTAATGCAGATGCAGTCAAAACAAGTGCTGGTGCATTAAACAGGATTCCCGTATGTAGAGAAGAAAACTTAAAACAAACAATTGAATATTTTAAAGAATATGGTTTGCAAATCATTGCTTGCCACGAAAAAACAGATAGCTATCATTATAATGCTGATTTAACGAAACCTACAGCCATCATTATGGGATCAGAAGAAAATGGTATTTCAAACGAATACCTGAAGCGAAGCGATTTGCAAGTGAAAATTCCAATGGTTGGTAATATTGCATCACTCAATGTATCGGTTGCAACTGGTATTATTTTGTTTGAAGCTGTGAAACAAAGACTTTAAGTCATTTGAAAAATTTTAAATTAATTTGAATATTAAATAACGATGTCTTTTAATGATTCTTATAAGCAATTATTATTTAAAGAGTGTATATTTAATACAGCCCGCTCTGGCGGAGCTGGAGGACAACATGTAAATAAAGTGGAAACCAAAGTTGAGTTATGGTTTAATATATTAGATTCTACCCTCCTACTCGATTCGGAAAAACATATTCTACTTTCTAAATTAAAAAACAAACTCGATAAAGAAAATAACATTCATCTGCAAGAGCAAACTGAACGAACTCAGCTGAAAAATAAAACCTTATTAAAAGAAAAATTGTATCATTTAATTGAGACTAATTTAAAACCAGTTA
>CANLAV010000138.1 GCA_947487905.1 Bacteroidota bacterium
AAGATTTAACGAATGCTATTGAACAGGTTGCAGGTAACGGGCAAATTCGTTCTATTAACTATGAAAATGTTGCAAAAGCAAAAAACATGGGATTAGAATTTGAGTACAGGGTACTATTATCAACTATTTTGAATAACGATTCATCTAAATTTTTAAATAGCACAACCTTATTTACAAATTTGTCATTGATTAAATCTGAAGTGGATGTTTCAAAATTAAATTATGTAGAAGCCCGTCCTTTACAAGGTCAGAGTCCAGTGATTATTAACGCAGGATTGCAGTATTTAGATACGAAATATGATTTTGGAATCAGCGTTTCTTATAACTACGTTGGAAAAAGAATCATCATTGTTGGTAATACAGATGAACCAAGCATTTGGGAAAACCCTCGTCATATTATAGATTTACAGTTATCAAAAACATTTAAAAGTAAATTTGAAGTAAAATTAAATGTAAGAGATGCTCTAGCACAAAATTTAATTTTCTATCAAGATTTAAATAAGAATGGAAAATTTGATAAATCATCGCTCACCGATAATAAAGATTTTAATCATTCAAGTACCTCTGATAATGTCATGGTGAATACAAAACTTGCACCTACCATCAGTTTATCACTAAGCTATAAATTTAAATAGTTAAGTAATAATAGCGTTTAGAAAGGTTAGCTTATGGCTAACCTTTTTTTATGGCAGCTAGTCATGTTAATAAAAAGTTATCTGATAGCTTTTTTTATTTACATAGAATTAAACTATATGTAACCTAAGCGTAAAAGAAACCTAACCTAAGGATAAAGTCACAAAATTAAATTTGTACCATAAACTAAAACTAAAAAACAAAATGAAAAAAATTTACACATTAGCCGCTTTAGCATTGTTGACTATTTCAGCATCGGCGCAAACTGCCTTTTGGACGGGAACGTCTTATAGAGGAGCATTTCCTGTAACTGATGGTTTATCAGGAGTATCATCTAATAACTGGACTGCTGGTTGGGCAAATTGGGATCCACAAATTACTGTATATCCTGCACCAACAACTACAATTAATACAAATATTACAACTAATACAACTTGGACATCAGGAAATACTTATTTATTAGTAGGTAATATTTCTGTTACACCAGGAAGTACATTAACAATTCAACCAGGTACAGTAATTAGAGGAGATAAAGCTTCTAAAGCTTGTTTAATCATTACCAAAGGTGCTAAAATCATTGCTCAAGGTACACCAACTAATCCAATTGTTTTTACATCTAACGAAAGCAGCAGAAACCCAGCTGATTGGGGTGGAGTAGTTTTATTAGGTAATGGTTTAGTTAATACAGCTTGTGCAACTTGTACTACTACACCAAGAACAAATTATATTGAAGGATTTGCTACAAATTTTCCTGAAATTTTGTATGGTGGATCAAATAATGCTGACAACTCGGGTGTAATGTCTTATTGCCGTATTGAGTTTGCTGGTGTTGCTTTATCTACTACTCCTAACTCTGAATTAAATAGTTTAACAATGGGTGGTGTTGGTTCAGGAACTCAAATCGATCATATCCAAGTTTCATTTGGTGGAGATGATGGTTTCGAATGGTTTGGTGGAGCTGTTAATGCAAAATATTTAATTTCTTTCAGAACCTTAGATGATGATTTAGATACTGATTTCGGTTATTCTGGCCGTGTTCAATTCGGTTTGGTAGTTAGAGATAAAGATCTTTCCGATGGAGCTGGCGATTCTAATGGTTTTGAATCTGATAATTTTAATCCAGGTGTTGGAAGATTACCTATTACAAATGCAGTGTTTTCAAACATTACTTGTGTTGGTCCAAAAAGAGATGGTTTAACAACTTTACCAGCAGGTGAAAAATTTGAAAGAGGTATTTTTACAAGAAGAAATACAGCAATTTCTATTCATAATTCAATTTTTTGTGGATGGGAAAAAGGATGGCAAGTAAATGGTGCTTCTACTTTTGATAACTATAACACAACTGGTTCTATGCTTGATTCAATGGGAGTTGTTAAAAACACAGTTATTACAACTGATATTCCTTCTAATGCGCGTTTTGTTACTGATGCTGGTGGTGCAAACTCTGCATGGTATAATACATATGCAGGAGCTAATGGAATTGATACTACAAAAACGGTAACTCAAGTGGCATTTGTAAATGGTTTCCCAACTAATTTATATAATACTCCTGATTTTCGTTTAGCTGCTGCTTCTATAGCTGCTGGTGGTGCAAGTTTTACAGGTCCTCAGTTCTTTGGTGGCTTTACAGGTGTTGAACAATTAAATGTATTAACTAATTCATTTAATGTTTATCCTAATCCTGCAACTCAAAACACTAACATTGCGTTCAATTTAATTGAAAACAATAAAGTTTCTGTAACGGTTATTGATATGTTAGGAAATGTTGTTTCTGTGATTGCTCATGAAAATGAATTTAACAAAGGAAACAATACATTATCTTTAAATACAGCTAATTTAGCTAATGGTATCTATTACATTTCATTAGAAGTGAATGGTGTAAAAGAAACTAAAAAATTAATTGTTACTAAGTAATTATTTATAAAAATAAAGGGCACGAGTTCTTCGTGCCCTTTTTTCATATATGGAACAATCATTCAACATCTTATTTTGTGTAAATAAAAATAGTTCTATTCTTGACAACATATTGTCTTTAAAAAAAACGGATTATAGTGTTTTTATTGTTTATACCGAGCATGATTTGAATCTATTCATAAATGAAAATCGAGTGCATTTAGTCATTATTGAATTGGATTTCGAAATGAAAGATGCCATTTCCTTAACAAATGAAATCCGAAGTAATACAGAATTAATTCAACCTAATATTGTTATTTTTTCTGATAAACAAGACGATTACATTCAAATCACCGTCTTTAATTCAGGGGCAGATGATTTCATTACAACGCCAATTAAAACAAATTTATTAGAGGCACGGATTAACGCTTTCAGAAAACGGTCACAAGATGAACTGCCTTATTTTACAAATAAAAAAAAGGGTAAAAAAGATTTCTTTGTTGATAGGGATCGTTATTTAGTAGTTACCGAAAATGGAAATATTAGTCTTCCACGTAAAGAATTTGAAATGGTGGATTTAATGTTTCAAAACCCAACTAAAATATTTACTCGAAATGATTTTGCTAAAATTATTTGGAACTCAAGTGAAGTAGCAAATAGCAGAACTATTGATATTCATATTAGAAATATCAGAAAAATCCTTGGAAACGAATCGGTTCGAACCTCAAAAGGAATTGGATATAGTTTAAATTTATAATTATTTTCTATCCAGAATTAATTACCATCAAATTATCATTAGGGTATTGTTCAAATCTTCTTATTCAATTCTACATTTTTAACAACTTGATTTTCTTTATTTTAATTTTAATTTGTTTAACATTGTATGCATGAACTTAGCTAGATTATTTTCTATTCTTATTTTTCTTGTTTCAGTTTGTCTAACCTCATCAATGTTAGCGCAATCTATCGGCGGACGCAAAAAAGAACGTAGAAATCAACACGGAAACAGTGTGCTTCATCGTAAAAGAAGCGCAGGAAATGCCGATGCCTTTGCCCGAGGAGGAAGAAAAAAGGGTTTAATTGCTCGAATTTTTAGTAAGAAAAGTCAAAATGGACCGTGGGTTTATAGATCTACAGCTACTAGTTTAAAACAAAAAAAAGAACAGCCTCAATTATTTCATAGAAATAGAACTAATGCCAAAAGAGGACGTGATCAAATGTTGTTCAATCAAAATAAGAAACGTGTGTCACATCGTGTCAGAGGAAGCTCTACTTTCAGTAAAAGAAAACATTAATAAGAATACATAACTTTTAATAAAATCTCGTCTTTTAGAAGGTGAGATTTTTTATTTTTACACTTTAAATAAGTATAAAATGAATGTATTAATATTAGGATCAGGTGGAAGAGAGCATGCATTTGCATGGAAATTAGCGCAAAGTAAGCAATTAGAAAACTTATATATTGCGCCAGGAAACGCAGGAACCGCTCAATGCGGAACAAATGTCAATATATCTATATCTGATTTTGATGCTATCAAAAATTTAGTTTGGGAAAAAAGCATCGATTTGGTGTTAGTTGGCCCTGAAGATCCATTAGTAAATGGTATCCATGATTATTTTTTACAAGATGAGATATTAAAAGAAATACCAGTAATTGGACCAAAAAAAGATGGTGCACAATTAGAAGGTAGTAAAGATTTTAGCAAACAATTTATGCTTAAACATGGTGTTCCAACGGCTAAGTATAAAAGTTTTAACGCCTCAAATATTAATGAAGCTTCCGATTTTTTAGAGTCATTACATCCTCCTTATGTTTTAAAAGCAGATGGCTTAGCAGCAGGCAAAGGTGTTTTGATTATTAATGATATCGATGAAGCAAAACAAGAATTACAAAATATGATTTTGAATTCAAAGTTTGGTAATGCAGGTAATACCGTTGTTATTGAAGAGTTCTTGAAAGGCATCGAATTATCTGTTTTCGTATTAACGGATGGGAAGTCCTACAAAATTTTGCCAGCAGCAAAAGACTATAAACGCATTGGTGTTGGTGATACAGGTTTAAATACGGGAGGAATGGGAGCAATTAGTCCTGTTCCATTTGCTAATCAAGCTTTTATTGATAAAGTAGAAGAGCAAATTGTTAAGCCTACAATCAAAGGCTTATTACAAGACAATATTGATTACCGTGGATTTATTTTTATTGGTTTAATGAATGATGATGGAGAGCCAAAGGTAATCGAATACAATTGCCGTATGGGAGATCCTGAAACGGAAGTTGTGATTCCTCGTATCGAATCTGATTTACTAGATTTATTGCAAGGTGTTGCAACGCAAACACTACATACTAAAAATTTTAGTGTGACTCCTAAAACAGCCAGTGCTGTGGTTTTAGTTTCTGGGGGCTATCCTGAAGATTATGAAAAACATGTAGAAATTAGTAATTATAAATCAACGGAAGATAGTTTGGTATTTCACTCGGGAACTATTTTTAAAGACGAAAAAGTGGTAACCAATGGCGGGCGTGTATTTGCTATTACGTCTTTTGGAGATTCAATTAAAGAAGCCGTTGCTAAAAGTTTTTTAACTGCGGAAAATATTTCCTACGATAAAAAATATTACAGAAATGATATTGGAAAAGATTTGATGTTGCTAGTGGAGTAACATCAAATCTTATGTTAAACAATAATTACATTGACTTAATACAATCAATAAAAAACTTCACTTTGTTTTTATCTAAATCAGGGTAAAGTCCATGTCCTAAGTTTGCTATGTAACGATGTTTGCCAAAAGCATTCACCATTTTTTTAGCTTCTAGTTCAATCGTTTTTTCATCGGCATATAGCAAAC
>CANLAV010000139.1 GCA_947487905.1 Bacteroidota bacterium
AATCATTTACAAAAATCTCTTCAATTTTTACAGTGGGAGAATTTGGTTGTATAGGCTCTGGATAGGCTGTAACTAAACCTTCAACACTTGGAAAATAAAGTTCGTTGCCGATTTTTAAAAAATTATTTTGAAAACCACCATTAAATTCATTATTCAAAAGACCATTAACTCTTGTGTAATGAAAAGGGATTAAAAAGTCTATTTTTTGCTCTAAAATTTCATTCAGTTTTCTTTCTGAAACACGCCATAAACCATTATTTGAAGACATATATAAATAACCGAAATCATCTTTGCACAATGTAAAAATATCATCAGGCAATTTTACATTTCGAATTGCATTAATGCTTATTAATCGCTTATTATCATAACAATATAAACCGCCACCATAAGATCCTATCCAGATTTTCCCATGAGCGTCTTCATAAAAAGCTCTAATTCGTTTAAAAAAAACGTTTGGATTCTGGCTAGTAATCCTCGAAATTTTTTCATTTTGAATAATGTACATGCCATCATTTCCTCCCAAACAGATACTTCCATTTTTTAATTCATAAATACATGTAATTTCACTTTTTATTTTTGAACTGGCAAATGGATGTATTGAACTGATATCCTTTCCTCTTGAAACACCTTTTTCATTTCCAACCCAAAACCTATTTTTCGAATCTTTAAAAACTGCATGCACATGATTACTTAATAGATTTGGAAATTTAATATTTGCTATTTCATTTGTATCATCAAATACAATTAATCCTTTTCCCCATGAACCAACGTAAACAAGATTGTTATAGGTAGCTAAAGATGAAATACTCAAACGCATGTTTTTAAACAGTTTTGTTTTACCGTTTTTTATCTGAACGATATTGTTTACTATTTGAGCAAATAAAATAGTTCCTGCTTTTGTTTTAATAATGGACGAAATAGATGATTCATTCATCTCATTTCCTTTATAAATCGTTTTTATATCTTTAAAAGTTAATTTCAATAATCCTTTATCAATACTGCCTAAATAGAGGTTATTAAAAATAGTATCATAATAGCATGAGTGAAAACGATTTGTAGGCAATACATTTAAATCATTATAGAGGAACTGTTGACCGCTATTAAAATAAATCAAGCCTCTGGGCGTCGCCATATAAAAACTTGTTTTATTTTTAAATGTTATATCTTCTAAAATAAGTTCGCCATTGATTTTAACCTCATTAACGGAAGGTGTTATTTTAAAGAGGCGATGAAAGTTAAACGCATAAATATTGTTGTTAAAAGGATTCACTTCTAATCGAGTACACTCATTTTTTAATACAATAGCCTCTTGGAGATTAAGCACATTCAGCTTCAAAACACCTTTTTTAGTGATAATATAAAGAAATGGAAATTGGAATACCATTGAGTTTTTATACTGTGTATTTTTCAAAGGTTTAGCTATTTTCAGTTTATGAATCCACTTACTTTTTTTAGTTAGGACATGAGTCAAATAAATATTACCTGATTCGCAAATTGAAATTAAACTGTCTCCGCTCAAGGTCGTAGCGTATACACTTTCCGAATTTAGATTTATTTGCTGAAAACGAGGTAAAATTTCATACAGCTGATTAATATTATCAATGGCAAACAACCTACTTCTTTTTTTGCAAAACACTAATTTTCTAAATGTACCATCTCGGTATTTTTTGTACTTAAGAACGTTCTTGAAATTTAATCCGTTAAACTCAACAATGCCATTACCAGTACTCATTAAAAATGAATTGGCGTCTTTTACCTCGATATCATCAATTTGATTTTGAATTAATCCTTGGTTTGTTCCATAAATAGTGACGGTATAAGGAATGTTTGGATCTAAACTATTTTCCCAAATAACTTCTTTCTCTTGAGCAAAGGAATGAAAAGAAAACAAAATAATACAACTTATTATTTTCAGAATCTTAATTCTATTTTGATTTCCTAAAACCAATTTTTTTGTTTTCACGAATATACAAAGAAATAAAAGAGTTGGAAAAGCATAGCTGATATAATGAGATATAGGATTAAAAAAAACAGAAGAAAAGATCTTCTGTTTTTTGTACCCAGAAGGAGATTCGAACTCCCACGTCTTTCGACATACGCACCTCAAGCGTACTTGTATACCATTCCAACATCTGGGCAAACCAAATAAATTGCATACTTTCTGATTACAATCAGAACAAACACATGAGTTATAGACCACAAAAATGATAATAATTTTTATATTAGCACTATCAAAAGATGAATTTAATTTTAAACATAAAAAAACATTGGCTCATTATTCTAATAATGCTAATTGGAATAGCCTTCCGTTTTTTACCTTTATATGATTATGAATTCAGCCATGATGAATTAAGTGGATTAAGCAGAACCGCTTATCCGAATTTTTTTGATGAACTTTATTACGGTGTTAAAATTGACGCTCACCCAGCATTAATACAACTTTTTTTATGGGTTTGGGTAACATGGTTTGGGTATAACGAAGTTTATATTAAACTACCTTTTTTAATTTGTGGGGTTTTGAGTATTTGGTATATCTATCGCTTTGCCGTTCTATTTTTTAATAAAAACGTTGGATATATTTCTGCAACCATCATTTCGCTGTCATTTATTTTTATTGTCTACAGTTCCTATGCTCGCATGTATATTCCTGGGGTATTATTTAGTATTCTATTATTAATTAGTCTTTTTAAAATTATATTCTTGCAAAACATAAAAACAAGAGACTACTTTTTCTTCGCTTTATTTGCTGCACTTTGCGCTTACATTCATCACATGAGTTCTTTATTTGCATTTGTTTGTGTAGGGCTTTCATTTTTCTATATAAATAAAGAAAGACTGAAAAAATATATTATATTTTGCAGCCTTGCTATTTTATTATACTTACCTCATCTTTCCATTACCTTGTATCAATTATCAATTGGAGGCATTGGTGCGCAAGTTGGCGGCTGGTTGCCACCGCCAAGAATAAACGAAATTTATTTTTTTATTAAAACACTTTTTGGCTGTGGCTTTAGCGGATTAATGATAATGATTGTGTTTGCGTTAGTTTCAATTTTTACAATTGTTAAAAACAAACGCATTACAAAAAAGCAAAGCCTATTATTTTGGATATTTACTATAAACTATGTCATTATTCATTTGTATTCGGTTTACAAAAATCCAATTTTGCAAAATTCATGTTTACTATTTAGTGGGACCGCATTCATTTTACTTGCATCCTCTTTCTTTCAATATTTTAATAATAAATACATCATTGCGTTTAGTTGTTTTTTATTTATTTCTTTTGCTTTTCAAAACTTGGGTAAGAAGCATTTATTTTCAAAAGTACATGTTCAGGAGTTTGAACAACAATCAAGAATTTATTTAGATGTTGAGGCAAAATTTGGAAAAAATTCTGCAACTGGTATTTTTGCTTCTGAAGAATTCTTTGTTGATGTGTATGAAAAGAAATACAATAAATCCTTTAATCATATCACTATTTATGACAATGCCTATGGCTCAATTACAAAACTAAGAAGCTATCTATCATCATTAAAACAACCATATATAGTCTTGGGAGGAATAAATGCAGCAACAACTCAATTAATTAAAGAATACTATCCGTATTTGTACTTACATAAAGAAGATTATTTTAGTAATATACTTGTATTATCAAAAATAAAGCAATTAAATGTTGATGTTTCGATAATCCAAAATCAATCCACCTTAAATAGCTCATTTAATATATTTATCAATAATGAAAGGCCATTAATCTTTTATAAGGATAGCATGTATTATTCTTTAACTAAAAAAGACCTACAATATCCATTTAGTGTAGGTACTTCCTTGAAAAAAATTGAATTACAACAAAACCAAAGTTTAGTTATTGAACTCAGTTATAAAACAGATTCTATCATTAATATTGCTGATGATAAACTTTGCTTATCCATATCGGAGAAAGAAAGTAATGCTGCATTTTATAAAAGCGAAAACTTAAAGGATTATTTCCATTTAGGAAAAAAAACTCATACCCTTTATCTCGAATTATTTGCCGGTTCTGATTTTCCAAGTTGGATAAAGTGTAACATGAATGTTAGTATTTTTATTGATAAAAATAAAAAATCGCACTATGACATTGTGAACTTTAAAGTAAAAATTATCGATTACAGTCCCACACGTTGGACCTTATGGAACTAATCTTTAACTCTACTAAATTGCAATGCTTTTAAAATAAAATTCGGTAGTGCTTTTTTTGGATCGCGTTTTTTTAAATCTAAATACCAACCAATTTTTTTTATAACTGGTAATTTTTTAGTTTCAACAAATTCGATTAGGGTTCCATCCGCATCTTCAATATATGTAAAATGTCCCGCAGCTTCGCCCATTTCAAATCCGGCGCCACCATCAACTGTAAATGGTTGTCCAGTTTTTTCGCAAGCTAATTGCAATGCTGACATGTTTTTTATATCAAAACATAAATGAATAAATCCGCAATCGCCCCATAATCTATTTTCAAATATTTTTTTTGGAGAATAATCTAAAGCTTGTATTAATTCAATTTCGTTATCACCTAATAAGGGGCCGAAACTTCCTTCACGTTGTTTTGAATTTCTTAAAATAACACGACGGCATTTTTTAGATGCCCCATCAACTCCATTCCAATCAGTAAAAACAGCCGTTGTATCATTGATTACTAAATCAAAACCCAATACATTTTTATATAAAGGAAGTGATTTATCAATATCCTTTACCCCGATGATAGCTCCCAAAACACCACCAGTAGAATAATTTTTTTTCATGTACCATGATTTTTTTTCTTCAATCACTTCATAGGTATTCCCCCATAAATCATGAATATAAAAATGTTTTCTATTATCGGGTGAAAGCGTAATCTCGGTTAATAATTTTGCGCCAAATTGTTTTAAATGATTATAAGACGCTTGAATATCGTATGATTTTATTTTGCCTGCAAAAATTCCTATATCACCCAATTGAATTGTGAATTGCGCATTCTGAGCTAAACGACTTGTATACTGCCAAATTTCAAAGCCACCACCACCGTTCATGCTTAAGGCTAAAATAGCATGTCGAGCATGAGGTTTTTGATCCGTATACGGCAACATCAATTCTGCCATGGCCGCTTCTTCAAAAATTTTAATATCCGTTCCAAATGCTTTTCGGTACCAGGCAAATGTTTCTTGAACATTTGTATTACCAACACCCAACTGCTGAATTCCAGAAATAATATAACTCATGAGTACTTGATTTTATAAAATAATTAAAATTAAAAAAAGACTGTCAAA
>CANLAV010000140.1 GCA_947487905.1 Bacteroidota bacterium
CTGTTGCTTGGAATTCTTGAATGATAGAGAATCCAGCCTCATCCATTGCATAAGTAACTTGATCAACTCGTGTAGAGAAAAAGTTGTATGCCATAATTGCTAACGCAGAAGATAAGATACCTACCAATGTATTAACTAAGGCTTCAGAAATACCAGTTGCTAATGCAGCCGTATCAGGAGTTCCAGCTGCAGCTAATGCGCCAAACGCACGAATCATACCAACAACTGTACCAATTAAACCAACCAATGTACCAATAGAAGCACATGTAGAAATAACTGATAAATTTTTAGATAACATAGGTAATTCAAGAGCAGTAGCTTCTTCAATTGCTTTAGAGATGGCAGCAACTTTGGATTCTTTATCCATTGTAGCATCGTTTTGTACAAATTGATATTTTGCTAAACCTTCACGAACCACGTTTCCTAGAGAACCTTGTTGCACATCACAAGCTGCAATAGCACCATCAAGATCTTTTGCAGATACTAATTCTTTAATATTAGAAACAAACTTATCCGTTTGACCTTTTCCATTTGCTTTTTGAATAGTAATAAAACGCTCAAAGAAAAAGCAAATTACTGTAAACAATGTGCCTAATAAAATTGGAACGATAAATCCTCCTTTATACATAATTCCAAAGAAATTTAATGGATGACCTTTTTCTGGACCTTCTGCATCAAAATTACCTGTTGCACCTAATACAAATTTGTAAACAACGATACCTATTACTAAACAGATAACGATTGCTAAAGCTGAAACGATTAACGGAAAACCGCCTGATGTTTTTTTGTTACTCATGATTGTGTTTTTTTAGTTAGTTACTTTATTTTAATTTTTTTTAAGAATGACGCCAAACATAACAAAAAGGTTTTTAAATAAAAAATATCTTATGCTATCTTTTTGTTAATGTTTAAAACCTTCTTATTTGTTTAATGTTAAAAATACATTGAAAGCAAATATTGCATTTTTTTTTCAATGAATCGTCACAAACTCAATAAGTGGTTATATCTTTCAAATAAGTGGTAAAAAGGAGGATTTTTTTGAATAAACATTTTAAGGATTTTATTATCTATTTTTACACCCTTTACCCAAACTCATGGAACATCCACATCGCTATTTTATCATTTATAAACCTTATAAAATGGTTTCTCAATTTGTAAGCCCTGATAAGGTTAATTTATTGGGTGATTTGGATTTTGATTTTCCAGAGGGAACACACGCTATTGGCCGATTAGACAATAACTCCGAAGGATTGCTTATTTTGACCACTAACAAAAAAGTAACCGCTTTATTATTTCAAAGTGAAAAACCTCACAAGCGAACCTACTTAGTGCAGGTTGAAAAACACGTCAGTGCCGAACGTTTACTGCAATTACAAACCGGGATTGAAATTAGAATTAAAGGAGGAGATTTCTACACCACTTTACCTTGTGATGTTTCGATCGTTGAAAAACCAAAAGACTTGCCAAGCAGAGGTCATTCATTTAGAGAAGATTTACCACATACATGGTTACTCATTTCATTAACTGAAGGTAAATACCATCAAATTAGGAAAATGGTTTCTACTGTTTATCATCATTGTAAGCGTTTGATACGGGTGAGTATTGAAGATTTAGAAATTGAAAATTTGCAGCCTGGTGAAGTAAAAGAATTTCAAGAAGAGGAATTTTTCTCAAAATTAAAAATAGAAAATTGGCGAGATTAAATTGAATTTGAAAATAAATTGAATAATTACAAAAAATCTTAAAATAATTTCAAGCCTTTGTTAATCTCTAAAATTTATTAGTTTTGTATAATTAAAAAAAGAAACATGAAAACAACATTTGGTAAACAAAACTATCAGTTATTAATTGGAGGCATTGTAATTTTAATCATTGGTTATTTATTAATGATTGGTGGTGGCAGCGAAGATCCAAATATTTTTAACCCTGCTATTTTTGATGCACAACGTTTAACCATAGCGCCAATTTTATGCTTAATTGGTTTTGGCGTTATCTTAGTTTCTATTATGTGGCGTTCGAAAAACAAAAACGAAGCCGCTTAATTTCATTTTAGTTTTTAATCATGACTTATTTCGAAGCTTTTATTATAGCGGTAATTGAAGGATTAACCGAATTTTTGCCTATTTCATCTACTGGACACATGATGATTGGCTCAGCATTATTAGGGATAATATCAACGCCGTTTGTAAAACTATTCACAATTGCCATACAATTAGGCGCCATTCTTTCTGTAGTAGTTCTTTATTTTAAACGTTTTTTTAAATCAATTGATTTTTATAAAAAACTAATTGTTGCTTTTATTCCTGCGGCCATTTTTGGATTTTTATTAGGAGATTATATTGATGCGGCTTTAGAAAATTTATTTGGTGTGGCATTGGCTTTATTTTTAGGAGGAATTGTTTTGTTATTTGTAGATAAATGGTTTGTAAACAATATCGGAGATAAAGAAGAACACATCACACTTGTTAAATCTTTAAAAATAGGATTGTTTCAATGTTTAGCCATGTGGCCAGGAATGAGCAGAAGTGCCTGCACCATTATTGGTGGTATGACACAAGGTTTAACGCGTAAAAATGCTGCTGAGTTTTCTTTCTTTTTAGCTGTGCCTACTATGTTTGCAGCCACAGCTAAAAAATTATTAGACTTTTATAAAGACGGTATTTCGCTTCAATCCAACGAAATTAACCTATTAGTTTTTGGAAATGTTGTAGCATTTATAGTTGCGCTTATCGCTATCAAATCATTTATTGGTTTTTTAAATAAATACGGGTTTAAAGGTTTTGGCTGGTACAGAATTATTGTTGGCGGCATTCTAATATTGTTATTCGCACTAAATATTCCGATGGCTATTATTTAATTGTAGCGTTTCTTTTTTCAGTATCTTTACATTCCAAATTTTATTATTATGGCAAAAGCAGGTCCAATAGTATGTTCGTTTTGCGGACGAGACAAAAAAGAAGCAAAAATTTTAATTGCTGGAATAACAGGTCATATTTGCGACAATTGTATTTCACAAGCATTTAAAATTGTAAACGAAGAAGCGGGAGCAAAAGGAAACGAGCAAGTGCAACATGCTCTCAATGTATTGAAACCATTGGCCATCAAAACGCATTTGGATGAATACATCATTGGGCAAGATGAAGCAAAAAAAATATTAAGCGTTGCGGTTTACAATCACTTTAAACGTATTGCTCATGTATCAAACGCAAAAGACGATATTGAAATTGATAAATCAAATGTGATTTTAGTTGGCGAAACAGGTACCGGTAAAACATTATTGGCTCGTACTATTGCAAAACTTTTAAACGTACCATTTTGTATTGCTGATGCCACTGTTTTAACTGAAGCTGGTTATGTTGGAGAAGATGTTGAAAATGTGTTAACGCGTTTATTACAAGCTGCGGATTATGATGTACAAAGTGCAGAACGGGGCATTGTATTTATTGACGAAATAGATAAGATAGCCCGTAAGAGTGATAATCCATCCTTAACACGTGATGTCAGTGGTGAAGGAGTTCAACAAGCTATGTTGAAATTATTAGAGGGATCAGTTGTTAATGTGCCACCACAAGGCGGACGTAAGCATCCTGATGCAAAAATGATACAAGTAAACACCAAGAACATTTTATTTATTTGTGGCGGAGCATTTGATGGCATTGATAAAAAAATAGCACAGCGTTTAAATACACAGGCTATTGGCTATTCGGCCTCTGTAACAAAAGAAGAGTTTGATAAAAGTGATATGTTGCAATATGTGTCTCCACAAGATTTAAAAGCGTTTGGATTAATCCCAGAATTAATTGGCCGTTTGCCAGTGTTAACGTATTTAAAACCTTTAGATAGAAAAACATTACGTTCTATTTTAACAGACCCTAAAAATGCATTGATAAAACAATATCAATATTTATTTAAACTTGAAGGCATTACATTAGAATTTGAAGACGCTGTATTGGATTTAATAGTAGATAAAGCGCTTGAGTTTAAATTAGGCGCACGTGGCTTGCGTGGTATTTGCGAATCCATTATGGTTGACTTTATGTTTGATGCGCCAAGTAATGAAAAACATCCTAAACACTTAACAATCGACTTAAATTACGCATCTGAAAAATTAAAAAGTGCGCGAATTACACAGTTGTTAGTGGCTTAAGAATTGCAGATTGAAAGATTACAGATTAAAAAAGGTGTAAACTAGAAAACTAAAAAGTATCTTATTTACACCTTTCTCATTTTAAGCATTTCTAAAACCCGCTCTCTTCGCTATCGCAATGAAAGTGTTTTTGTTTTTTTGCAACTGGCTTAATGACCTTAGCTCCTTTATTTTTCTCTGCAATTAATTTTGCAATGATTCGCGCTCGTTCTTTCTTATTGTCTTCGCGAAGTTTAGCATCATCATCCACGCTAAAATAAATTTGTCCATCGATAAGTGTTGTGTTTACTTTTGCATAAATACTTAATGGATTATCTGTCCACAAAACTAAATCCGCCACTTTTCCAACTTTTATACTTCCAACCTTATCATCGATGTGTAACATTTTTGCAGGATTAAGCGTTACTAATTTCAACGCTTGCACTTCTGATAATTTCCCGTATTTAATTGCTTTCGCGGCTTCTTGGTTTAACCGTCTTCCCATTTCAGCATCATCAGAATTAATAGCGGTGTTTACAGCCATTTTTGTGAGTAACGCCGCATTGTATGGAATGGCATCCATGACTTCTAACTTATAAGCCCACCAATCGGCGAATGTGGAAGCATTAGCGCCATGTGCTTTCATTTTATCAGCTACTTTATAGCCTTCTAAAATATGCGTAAATGTATTTACTCTAAATTTCATGCTATCGGCTACATGCATTAACATATTAATTTCACTCTGTACATAACTATGACATGTGATAAAACGTTTGTTGTTTAATATTTCCACGAGTGCATCTAAATCTAAATCTCTGCGAGGCGTAACACCATTCTCAATTTGTTTCGGCGACCACTTTGCAAAATCTTCCATTTGTTTTTTATAGGCTGTCGCTCTTATAAAATAATCATAATACAATTGTTCAACTCCCATTCGAGTTTGCGGAAATCGACTGGATTCGCCCCAATTAGAACGTTTTACATTTTCGCCCAATGCAAATTTTATAAACCCATCGGCCTGTTCATATTTAAACTCTTCTGGACTTTTCCCC
>CANLAV010000141.1 GCA_947487905.1 Bacteroidota bacterium
GAATTTGTTTTTATTCATCTTCGCATACAGACATTTCTGCAAACTCCATTTTAGAATCGATTACCAAACAAACTCAATAATTTGTTTTAAATCAGGGTGTAAACTTTTGGCAACCGGGCAAGTGTGAGAGGCCCTTTCATACATTAATTTTTCTTTATCACTGTAATTCTTTTTGGGAAACGTTATTTTAATGTGAATTTCACCGATACGACGAGGTTCAGCATGCATAACTTTTGTTACTTCAGCTATAGTTCCTTCAATGGTGGTTATTCCTTCTTTTAAAGCAACAATTCCCATCACTGAAATCATACAACTTCCTAATGCAGTGGCGATTAAATCTGTTGGTGAAAAAGCCTCGCCTTTCCCATGATTATCTTTTGGAGCATCGGTATGAATCAATGAATTTGATTGAAGGTGAATTGCTTCAGTTCTTAATTCACCTAAATATTCTATCTTACTTGTTACCATTTTATTTTTTTTCAAATATATAAAAAGCAATATTCATTTCAAGGAAATATTAGACAAAACAAATTACACTTAACAAAAAATAATAATTACTTTTGTTAATCATGTTCGGCAAACTATCATATTTATTTACATTCCTAGTCATTGGACAATTAAGCTTTTCGCAAAGCACAACACAAGCAATTGCTAATGGCAATGATCCAAATGTGCTTTATAGAAATGAAATGTCTGGAGGTTTATTTTTACACAGTAGAGGTTTAGGTATAAATATTATGAGGTCCAAACACGTTACTGCTTCAAGAAAACGAGTAATGGAACTTGAAATGTTGAATTTGAAACATCCCAAAGAAATCAAAGTTTCAAATCAGTCAGACAATTCAAAACGCTTTGTTTACGGCAAGCTCAATAGTATTCTCATGTTTAGAGCAGGCGTTGGGTATCAAACAACTGTTTACAAAAAAGCTGATAGAAAATCTGTAGAAATTCGATCTTGCTATTTTTTGGGTGGAAATATCACATTTGCAAAACCGAACTACATTCTCGTATACAGACAAAATACATTTGGTGTAAAATATCAAGAAGCAATCAAATACAATTCATCCATTCATACAATTGACAGCATTTCTGGAAGAGGTTCCATTGTTGATGGATTATCGGAAACCAAAATTTATCCGGGCTTTTATGCAAAAGCTAATCTTAGCTTCGAATTTGCGCCATATTCGGATAACGTGAAAGCAATTGAAACGGGAATTATATTCGATTATTACCCAAAAGCCCTCCCAATAATGGCAAACAATCCGTCCGAAAACTTTATTATGACATTATATGTTAGTTTTGTATTTGGAAAAAAATGGTTTTAACACATGGAAAATTTAGAAATAAAAGCACTTTTAGAAAAACCTCGTAAACCAGATTGGTTAAGGGTAAAATTACCAATAGGCGAAGATTATTTGAAAGTTAGGAAAATAGTTTCAGAACACAAACTTCACACCATTTGCGAAAGTGGAAACTGCCCTAATATGGGTGAATGTTGGGGTGCAGGCACTGCCACATTTATGATTTTAGGAAATATTTGTACCCGTTCTTGTGGATTTTGCGCTGTCGCAACTGGTAAACCAAAACCAGCAGATTGGGACGAACCAAAACGCGTTGCAAACTCTGTTAAATTAATGAAAGTTAAGCATTGCGTTATTACCTCTGTTGATAGAGATGATTTAAAAGATGGCGGCTCCATTATTTGGGCAGAAACTATAAAAGCAATCAGAGAAATTAGCCCTTCAACAAAATTCGAATGTCTAATTCCTGATTTTGCTGGAAAATGGGATAATTTACAACGCATAATAGATGTAAAACCTGATATTGTTTCCCATAATATGGAAACTGTTAGACGACTAACAGCCCAAGTGAGAATTCAAGCCAAATATGATAGAAGTTTAGAGGTATTGAAACGATTGCATGAAGCAAATGTTCGAACTAAATCTGGTATCATGGTAGGATTAGGTGAAACTGAAGAAGAATTAATGGAAACCATAAACGATTTAGCCTCAGTTAATTGCGATGTTATCACAATTGGACAGTATTTGCAACCAACACCAAAACATTTGCCAGTGGCCCGATTTGTTCATCCGGATGAATTTAATAAATGGAAAGAAATTGCACTAAGCAAAGGATTTAAATATGTTGAAAGTGGTGCATTAGTGAGGTCATCTTATCATGATGAAAAACACGTTTTTTAATTGAAACGTATTTAAGTTTAAATAGCTAGTTTTATTTTAAACAAAAATATCCTACCACTTGTTAATTAATTGTAACCACTTTTAATATTTTTTTAGTATTTTGAATAATTATAATTTATATTTGTGTTTAGAACATTTTTTCGAATAAATAAAACAAACAGTCATGAAACTAAACTTTAAAACTTTAGCATACTTTGTAAGCGGAGCAATTATGATAGTTGCCCCTTTAACATTAATCAAATCATCTCACTACTCGCCACGTTTTGAAGATGCTGAAAAAAATAAAGCCCAAAGTTGGGCAGGAGCTGAAGCCTATTATCAAATGTTAAAAGCAGATCCTAGTACAGGACTTATTAACGAAGAAGGTCGTGCCATGGCAGATCAAGAGGCCTTATTAAGAATGCAAAACACATCTAATCTCCGCACAAATAGTGCATTAGGTTTAAATTGGACTGAATTAGGTCCAGATAACGTAGGTGGAAGAGTTAGAGCTATTGTATTTGATAAATTCAATCAAAACGTCATCTATGCTGGTGGTGTTTCTGGTGGGCTTTTCAAATCTACTAATGGAGGGAGCACATGGAATCCTATAAACGATCAATTAAGTAATATGATTATTGGCTGCATTGATCAAGATGCAAGTGGAAATTTTATTTATTTCGGTACAGGTGAAGAAAATTCTGGCGGCGATGGAAATTCTGCCTTTATTGGTGCAGGTTTGTTTAAATTAAATTTAGCAACAAATGCAATCACTTCTGTTACAAATACAGTTTCATACCGTGATATAAAAAATGTAAAATGTCATAAAACAGATGCTAATGTTATTTATTTAGGAACATTTTCAAATGGATTTAAAATTTCTAAAAATGCTGGCGCAACATGGGGTTCAGCAAAATTATCTACTACAAGTGCTTCAGTTGCTACAAGTGGATTTATAAACGATATTAAAGTTGGATCAGATGGTTCATATGTCTTCTGCTCAAGTGCAGGAATTTACAGGTCAATTGCTGGTGATGAATTTGTTTCAAACATTACACCTCCCATTTCTGTAGTTTCTAATTCTGATCGGTATTCAACAGAACTAGCCATTGCTCCTTCAAATTCAAATTATATTTATGGCGCAGGAGTTAGAGGCGATAGTAAACTAGGCGGGGTAATCTATACTGAGAATGGTGGTTTAAATTGGTACAGAATTGCAAACGCAAGCTCTACAACATTTGACCCATATATTTCTGGCGGAAACGGACAAGGTCAATACGATAACGCTATAACCGTTAGTCCTTCTAATCCGGGTTTACTATTTTTAGGTGGGGTTTCTTATTGGAAATGGAATAGAGTTTCTCCGGGAATTGGAAGCTGGAATTATGCAGCATATCAATTTGCGGTAGGTTCACAACAATATGTACATTCAGATATTCACGATTTTGAATGGGATCCATTTAATTCAAATAAACTAATCGTTGGTTGCGATGGTGGTATGTTTAGAAGCCTTGATGGCGGATTAAATTATAGTGCTATCAACAAAGGATTTAACACAACTCAACCTTATGCTATTGGTTTTGAAAGATATCCTGCATTAGGAGTATCTGGTTTTCCAATGGGAGGAGTTGCTTGTGGAAATCAAGATAATGGAACAACTTACATTCCTGGAACATGGAATGGAACTAAAGGCGCTTATCCACTTGGTGGCGGAGATGGAAATTTTTTAGAATTCTCAAATATTGCAAACGATGCAGTTTTTACATCAATCTATTATGGTCAAGTTGATAGAGCATCTAATAAAGGTCCTTTTGGGGGAAGTGAATTTGTAGATGGAGAATATAGCAAAGTAAATGGAGGACCTGGTACTGGAGCCTTCGCCAGTTTTGTTACACCAATTAAACTTTGGGAATCAACATCAGACTTTACTTCAATAGACTCTGTTTATTTCACTGCTCCTGTAATAACAAATAATACAGCTGGATTAGGGGATGGAACTCAAAAAGTATTTAAATCAAAAGTGGTTCGTACAGATAACTCAGCCATTTTAGATTCTCTTTATTTAACGATTGTTGGATTACCTACATCAGGTTTAAATTACACCTCTCCTGTAACTTCAACAAAAGTTGGAACAGTTGTAACTACTTATACAACTTCAGTACCATTTACAATTGGTGCTTATTCTGGAGTTGTTATTGCTTCAAGATTTGGTTTAGATTTCGGTATTTTTCCAGAAATAGATTCTTTAAAAATAACATTTACAACTGCTCCAACGAACGGAACATTAATCAAAACGTTAGTTACAGAAGCATTTAACTCTGGTGCCAATGTAAGAGTTACAAGTGAAGTAACATCTGGAACAAAATTCCCTTACACATTAACGTCAACTTTACCTGCGAGATCTAGGGTATTAGTACCTGATATTTTGCAAGCACGATTAGCAATTGGATTAACAAGTAGAGTGGTTGTGGTTAAAAAACCATTAAACTTTAGTATCAGTCCTGATTGGTGTACAGTAGCTAGTAGTGTTTCTCGCAACGAAACAGGTGCAAATGCTCCATTCACTGGTGTTGTTCAAACTATGGAATGGGATCCAAATGGTGATAATTTATATGTAGGTACACAATCTGGTACATTATACAGAATATCACATTTAAAATCTTTATACGATTCGATAGGAGTAAAATCAATAGATTCGTTAAAAGCAAATATGATTGACTCTGCGGGTAACTCACAAAGAAAAAGAAGTCCAATTCGTTGTACAAAAATTGGAACATTCCCTGGTGGTGTTGTTTCATCAATTTCAGTTGATCCAATTAATGGAAGTAAAATAATCGTTACAGTTGGTGGATACGGCGCAAGTCCGCATGTATATTATGCAGCAAATCCTGCAACTCATCCTACTGCTCTTGGTTTAGGTTTATTTTCTTCAAGAATGGGGGCTGGAACTACTGGTC
>CANLAV010000142.1 GCA_947487905.1 Bacteroidota bacterium
AGCAAACAAGCTATCTTCAATGAGTTTAGAATCGTCTTGTAGCTTTCTTTGTTTTTTGGGTATATCTAAGTACTGAGGGTTTTCTGGTTTTATTTTAGAAAGTGTTGTCATTAAATTTTCTTGCGCAAAAGATAGATTGAGCAAATTTTCTAACAATTGCCTTAAAGCTTGCATATCTTCTTCTTGCTCTTCTTTTTCCATTTCATCCATCGATTTCTGCAAATCATCTTTCATGTCTTGGATATCTTTACCTGCCTCTTTTTGGGATTCGGCTGATTCTTTTTTATTTTTTTTGTTCAAAGCATCAGCGCTTTTCTTCATATCGTCAGATATTTCATTTTGTTTATCAGTTGTTTTTGGGATATTATTTTTTTCTTCTAGCGCTTCATTTTTTTGCTCTAATTCTTTCACTTCTTTTTTAATATCATCAAATTGTTTTGATAGGTCGTTTTGTTTTTCTTCTAGCGGTTTCTTCGAATCATCAGGACCTTTGCTTTCTTCTTTATTTTGATTTTTCGGATCTTCTGTTTCTTTTTTTAAATCGTCTTGTTTGGTTTGTAGTTGGTCTAATTTATCAATGGTTTGTTGCATTTTTTGTTCAACTTCCATTTGCTTAAATGCTTCAAGCGTTCTGTCTAATTCTTTTTCTATATCTTTTGTAGCAACTTTTAGTTCGTCTAATTTTTCTTGTACTTGATTTTTATCTAATTTTTCAAGCAGTTTATTTAACTCGTCAAATAGTTTTTTCATATCTGGCGTCATAATGTTTTCAAACAATTCTTCTAGTTGCTTTTGTTTTTCTAAAATAGATTCATTGTCTTTATTCAGTTCTTCTTGATTTTTGGTATTTAATTGCTGTTCTTGTTTAGTTTGTTCGATTTTATTTTTTAATTCATTTTGTTTTTTTAAAATGTCTTCTAGTTTCTTTTTTTCTTCATAACCCATTTCTTTTTTTTCGGTTAATTTTTTTATAAAATCAGCCATTTCTTTTTGTAGATCCTTGGCTTTTTTAATTTCATCACGGATGTCTTTTTTAATTTCTGAATTATTTTTTTCAGCTTGTTGAATCATATCATCTATGCTTGGCGCTTTAAATAATACAGTCTCTGTTTTAGCTGATTTAGAGCCATTTACTGCATCATTATCCCACACTTCAAAATAATAATGTAGCTCATCGCCTGGTTGTAAATTAAATGGAGAGGTATTGATAAAATAAAAATAAGATTGAATGGTGTTTTGCTTATTGATATTTAAAGGCAATTCATTTTGTTTTTCAAAAGGATTTCCGAGGCTATCTTTTCCAATGTGCGCGTATTTAAATACGAGTTTAGAAAATCCATAATCATCTTTTATTGTTCCCGAAAAATAAATTTGTTTTGTATTAATTGAATCTATTTTTTCCGCAACATCTATGTGTGGAATCTGATCAGGAATGACGGTGATGGCATACTGAATCGAATCTAAAGACTGTTTAATAAAGTTGTTTTTAGTTTTTATATAATACGAAGTTGATTGCAGGATTCTGTTTGAAAAAGAAAATTCATTTTCATTTGTTTTATTTAATTGAAATATGCTATCAGTAAAATTAAGGCAAATCGTTTCTGTATTTTTAGTTATGAATGTCCATTTGAGTTGTGTGCCTTTTGGTATTTGAAAATCACCAACGTTTTCTATGGTTTCGTTTTTTTTGTTGAGGTAAGTTGGATATATTAGCAGAGTTTTGAATTTTAGTAATAGGGGCATAGGCAGCACGATAAGTTCGTACGATTTAGAGTTAAAGCCAACCGCATTGAAATTAAAAACGGTGTTTTTTTGCGCGTTTTTAAATGTGTAATTGTAATGGAGTTTGTCTACTTTTTCCATTTGATGCTCAATGCCATCTATGACGATTAACACTTCATTCGGAATTTCGTCTCCTTTTAGCTCTAATTGTATATCGTAATCTTGTTGTTGAATCGTAACAAGGTTTTTATTGGTTACATAAAATTGAAAAGGAGCTAATGGTTCAAATGGAGTTTGATGAAATAAAAGGTGCTCTGTGCCTACAGTTATGATACTCGGTTTTATACTAAAAATCAACACAAACAACATCAATGGTGGCAAGGCATATTTAACGTATTTTTTATTATGATATAAATTAATGGCTGATGAGAATGGAATTGGTTTTAGCTCTTCCATTTTTTGATTTATGCTTGCGTTTAAAAGGTCTATTGATAAAATAGAGCCTGAATGACGCTGTAGTTGAAGTGTATTAATTAATTTATCACTGATGTTTGAAAAGTGTTTTCCTATGATTTGAGCAGCTTCCTCGTATGAAATGATTTTTCCAAAATGATTTAATTTTAAGATTGGAATTAAAATGTATGTTGAAAGAATTAAGCTACTAATTAAAACAAAAGAGTAAAATAAGATGGTTCGAACGGTAGTTTCAAAATGAATGTAATACTCGGCCAATACCAAAAATAAGAATGCCGCTACAATTAAGCCCACTGAATAGATGAGCCCTTTTAACAACTGATTTTTATAATACTTACGTATAAATTCATCAAGTTTTAATAGAAGTGTATTTTTTGTATCCGACAAAATAAAGAGGCTTTTTACAAATTTAGTAAATATGACAAATGTCTGAACTTTAATTTGCAATAATTTTGGCCTGATTTTTGATTAAAAATTTACTAAAAAGTACATTTAGTCGTCTAAAAAAACTAATTTATCGTTTTTTTATTAACTTTGATGAAAAAATTGTTATGCTTATTAAAGAAAATCGATCTATATTAATTCCTGTTGATTTTTCAAAACAGTCATTAATCTCAATCCAACAAACCTATAATTTAGCTAAATACACAAAATCTAAATTGATTTTGATGCACACTCATCCCGATAACGATTATAAAAAAGATCTCCATGATTTGGCAGCCAAAACGAGTCAAGAATCTGGATTACATGTGATGGCTTTAAATGTATGTGGTGATTTATATAATCAAACAGATATAAAGGCCAAAGAGATGGATTGTTCTTTAATTGTTGTCGGGTTGGATACTCAGATTCGTTTTAGAAGTTTTTTTGGAGGCAGTAATGTGAGTAAGTTTTTAAAGAATGCTCCTTGTCCAGTTATGACTATGCGTTCAGTTGATAATAGAAATGCATGTAAAAACATCATTATGCCAATTGATTTAAGTCCTGAAACTAGAGAAAAAGTTCCTATTGTTGTACAGATGGCACATTATTATGGAGCTGATATAAAAATTATTTCTGTATTTAATCCCAACGATGAAAAATATGAAAACGAACTTTTACCTTATTTAAATCAAATAAAAAAATACATTAAGGATAAAGGATTGAACTGTACTAACAAATCGATTCCAAGCGCTCATGTTCCTGAGACGATTATTGAATACGCTAACAAAAACAATGGTGATTTAATCATTCAAATGAACAAAAGAGATTTAAGTATTGGGGAAATGTTTGGAAAAGCATTATCGCTTAGAATTGTTGAAAGCAGTAATATTCCTGTATTAACTATAAATCCTATGATTAGGCAAAGTATAAGTAGTTCTATACATTAATTTTTACAACACTAATTTTTCATTAGAAAAAACTAGGCTTTTCTATTTGGATTATCTTTTAAAAAAGTATTCCACCCCGAATAACTTTTTTTACTCCCACTTTTAGCTTTTGTATTTTGAAAATGATGGCAAACTGCAGCTGCTAATGCATCTGTTGCATCTAAATAACCTTCTGTATTTTCAAATTTTAATAAATTATGAAGCATTGCAGACACTTGTTCTTTGCTCGCGTTTCCATTACCAGTTACGCTCATTTTTATTTTTTTTGGCGAGTACTCCACCATTGGAATATTTTTAGAAAGTGCTGCTGCAATGGCCACGCCTTGCGCTCTGCCTAACTTTAACATCGATTGTACATTTTTGCCAAAAAATGGGGCCTCAATAGCAAGTTCGTCTGGCTTATATTCTTCAATCAAACCTACAACTCTTTCAAATATTTTTTTTAATCTATCTGAATGGTCTTCAAGTTTATCTAATTTAATGACGCCAAGTGCTACTAAAGATAAAACACTATTTTGTATATGAATAATACCATAACCCATCACAATGGTGCCAGGGTCGATGCCAAGTATTATTCTATCGTTAATTGCCATTATTTTGTAAATTTAATTTTTTTATTAAACACTCTAGCTATTAAAACAAAAAACATATTTTCGTTTGGCATTAAACTCACGATTGGTTTGATTAGTTTTTATGTGATTTATAGTCGCTTGTCTCAAATTCCTGAATTATCCATTCAATTGTTATCTTGGTTAAACCAACCTTTAATTATTTTTGTAATAATAACATCCTGTTTTTTAATGCCCATAAATTGGGGCATCGAAAGTTATAAGTGGAAATTAATTACAAAGCAAGTTGAATCTATTTCATATAAAACCGCCTTAAAATCTGTGTTTATGGGAATTTGTTTGGGAAACATTGCGCCCGGAAGAGCCATGGAATTTCTAGGAAAAATATATTTTTTTAAATCCGAAAATAAACCAAGTGTCACCATTTTGCATTTTATAAACGGGATGTTTCAGATGTTAATTACTGTGTTAGTTGGTATATGTGCTATAGCGTATAAATTTCAGTTAGTGCATGCATCTGCTCAGTTAGTTTATAGCATCATTGTTTTCGGCGTTTTACTGATTATCTTTTTTTGCTTAGCTATCTTAAATGTATCTACTATTCAGCGAAAATTAAAGTTTATCCAATGGTTTAAGTTTTCAGAGTCAACGCAACAGTTGTCATTTTCAAAAACGGTGCTATTAAAGTTAATAGTTTTTTCTATGTTGAGGTATCTTGTTTTTTCGTTTCAATTTTATTTAGTTTATCGTGTTTTGTCTTTACCAATGCCAGTTATCCAGATGGCATCAAGTATTGCAGTGTATTTTATGCTGACGAGTTTAATCCCGATGGTTAGTTTTATTGAGCCTGCAATCCGCGCTGCTATTGCATTATTTGTATTTAATCAGC
>CANLAV010000143.1 GCA_947487905.1 Bacteroidota bacterium
ATATAGAATTATAGATTCATTAACAATTATTTCAACCCTTCTATTTAAACTTCTTTGCTCTTTGCTAGCATTCTCATTCAGCGGTTTGTTTTCGCCATAACCTTTCTTTAAAATAATAACAGAATCAATAATACCCTCAGATAAAAGAAATTGATGAACTGCTTCTACTCTCTTTATTGAAAGGCGATCATTATAAGCCGAGGATCCAGAAGAGTCGCAATGTCCGTAAAGCTCAATATTAGCCCAAGCGCTCGTCTTTAACTCTTTTACTAAATTCTTTAACTGTCCTTTACAAGAATCGGTAATAGCAGACTTGTCAAACTCAAATAAGATAATAGTGGTTTTTGTAGTTTGGGAATGTAGTTGAAGGAAGCCTGTTGATAGTAAAAGAAAAAAGAATGATTTCATATTGTTAATTTTTAAAAAATTTGGATTAAAATAGTTATAGGTTACTTAAGTTAGAGCCTTTAACGAATTGGAGAAACTAAATATTATATATAATTGAAAATTTATACCAAATTTAGAAAAATATTTTCCATTTACAGTTAGAAGTAGTGGTGATGCTCTTTTAGAAGTTCCCAAAATTCATTCAATCATAGCAGTTAAAGAAGACAGGGGTGTTCAAACCATTTTTTTAAACTAGCATCAAAATAACCCTTTTGGCAAGTAGTTTCTACGTTAATTATTTCGTACCCTAAAATCACTTCCACATCGATTGACGTAAAATGTCATCCATATTATTTGAAGAAACGAAATAGATTAATCTTGTCAAATGATAGATTGCTAAAATAATACCTAGAGAATAAGCAATTTTTTTACTGTATAAAACTTTTTGAAAATAGTCCTTTTCGGTTACTAATTCTATTGATAGGATAATTATAGCAGTCAAACAAAATACAAATGTCAACGGTCCAAATAAATGATAATAAAGGCTTTTTTCTACATCACCTTTATAGAAAAAAATTAATGATTTAGTGATGCCGCAACCTGGACAAGGAAAGCCAGTTAATAATTTAAATGGGCATAATGATTGTTCTGTTTCAATAGACCGATTGGCAGATTGAAGCATTACATAAAAAGGAAATGCCAGTGTCAATAAGGCACCGGCAATTCCTAATATTTTACGAAACCGCTTTGGGTTAGTTATATAATTTGTTGATATCACCTTGTACAATCATTGCTGCAACCATAGGAAATAAGAAGCCAAGAATAATCAAAAGTGTTGTCTGGTCTTTTCCTACTTCTCCAGTTTTCTCATATACTTTTGGCAAACCTTCTTTACCTGCTAAATAATAAAAATATAAGTTGACCGGCAAGCAACATCCCGCAAATATTGCGATAGGTTGTGAAATAATTTCTTTTTCAGCTGCTGCATTTAAAACTTGGGCAGCTTTGATATTCCAATAGATTAAATACAAACCGCAGGTGATGAGGCCAAGTATCAATACAAGAACTGGCTCATTTTTAAATTGTGGAATTGGTTGTGACATTTTATTTTTTTTTGTTGGTTTTGAGGATTTGGCTTTTTACTTCGCCTGGTTTTTTATGTGGTTGCTAATCTCCACTACTCATAACAAGATAATGAATTTGATAGAATTAAGAACTTTTTCTAAAAATTATTTATCCAATAACAAAAATAAGCAGGTGCCATAAACCGAAAATCTATCTAACAAAATAACCTTACACATTTTAAATTTATTATATATACTTTCAACGCATTGAACTAAACTTGGGTTTTTTTAATTTTCCTGGAAATTCAATTTATTAAAAGCGGTTATGTAATTGTTACGGAAAGCAGAAGCAAAAATTAATGTAAAAAATAATCATACTTTTATCTAAATAATTTAAAATATGAAATACCTGTCAATTCTTTTAATCTGTTTAAGTTCACTTTTTTCAAAAAATATTTTCTCCCAATCAGTATTTATAACGAAGCCTTATTTGCAAATCGGCTATGAGGGAAGTCCAAATAAATTGTCTTTATTATGGCATACTTCAGATACTACCAGTGAATGGGGGGTAGAAGTAAAATTGAATACTACTTGGATAAGAAGTCCCAAAATTTATTTTAATAGAGTGTTTCTAAAAAATTATTCCCCTTTTGTAGTTTACCACGCTACGCTCCAAAATTTACCAAATGGAAAAGAGGTAAATTATAGAGTCCTTAAAAATAAAGTGACTGTATTTGAATCCCTTGCGCATACTCCCAAATCAAAAAGTCAAAATTATAAATTCGTTGTCGCTGGAGATATTGGTGCACTGACTAAAAACCAAAAGAAATTAGCTAACATAATGTATGATTTAAATCCAGATTTTGTAGCTGTTCCTGGAGATATTGTTTACGGTCATGGACTAGCAAATGAATACTCCACCAAATTTTGGCCCATTTATAATGCTGACAACAATGACTCAACTGGAGCCCCACTATTAAGAAGCATTCCATTTATGGCATCAGTTGGTAATCATGATGATAATGATAGGGACATGGATAAAACGCCTGACGCTTTAGCCTATTATTATTTTTGGGAACAACCTTTAAATGGACCCTATGATAAAGAAGGCAGTGACCTTTTGCCAATACTAAAAGGTAGTGAAACTAATAGGAATGCATTTTACGAAGCTTCGAAAAATGCCTATCCAAAAATGACTAATTTTTCATACGATTATGGCAATGCACATTGGACAGTAATCGATGCTGACCATTACGTTAATTGGTCAAATAAAGAATTACAAAATTGGATCACACAGGATTTAAAAAAATCAGCAAAAGCAAAGTGGCATTTTGTAATGTTTCATCAACCAGGATTCAACTCTTCTAAAGCACATTTTGAAGAACAACACATGAGACTTTTATCTCCAATATTTGAAGAAGGTAAAGTAGATGTGGTTTTTAATGGACATGTACACAATTACCAAAGATCTTTTCCATTAACCTTTATTCCAGATACAATGGACGAGTCAGGCGCAAGAGTAAAAATAAAAATAGATGGTAAGTTAAATGGGAAATGGACTTTAGATAAAAACTTTGATGGGAGCAAGAATAAGAAGCCGAAGGGAATTATTTATATCGTTACCGGTGCTGGCGGACAGCGTTTGTATAATTACGAACAAACAAATTTGCCTGCTAGTTGGCAACCTTTCACAGATAAATTTATCTCTACCGATAACACCATCAGTTTCATTGAGGTTGAAAAAAATAAATTTCAATTCAAACAAATTAATACTAAAGGTGAAACAGTGGATTCTTTTACAATTGAAAAATAAGATGCAAAACAGCTTTTTATTATTCATTTGACTTCAAATAATGAAGTAGTACCTTTTGGCTGATTTCTCTTTCTAAATAATTAAGCGTAATTAACTAAAGCAACTGCAAATTTATTTTAAGTTTTTAGTTTCAATAAATCGAAATGTTTCAACAAGAATTACAAATTATAAACTTTGAAGGCGAAGCCATCTACTATGGGCCAATATTTAGTCATGAGCAGAAGGTTACTTTTTTTGATGATTTAGTTAAAGGTATTGAATGGAAAAATGAGGAAATTATAATTTTTGGTAAAGAAATAATTAGTAAAAGAAAGGTCGCATTTTATGGAGATGAAGGGATAGAATATACTTATTCCAATAAAACCAAAAAAGGACTAGTTTGGACGGAGCACTTATTAAAAATAAAAAGTATAGTGGAAGGCTACACACAAGTCAATTACAATGGGTGCTTATTAAACCTGTATCATGATGGAAATGAAGGAATGGGTTGGCATAGTGATGATGAAAAGGAAATACTACCGAATAGTTCTATCGCTTCAGTTAGTCTAGGTATAGAAAGAAAATTTTCATTTAAAAACAAATCATCAAAAGAAACAGTTGCTGTCCAACTTGAAAATGGTTCATTATTAGAAATGAAGGGCGCTATTCAAAAACACTGGTTACATGCATTGCCAAAATCTAAAAAAATCACCAAACCCAGAATCAATTTAACTTTTAGGCAATTTCTAAAATAAGCAAGCAACAGATTAACGTATTTATTTGGATTTATTTTTTACCAAATTTTTCTTCGATCAATTTACGTTTAGTCCAACACTCATCTAAAGGACCCCCTGTTGATTTTTGCCCTTTATGTCTCCAATCACCGTCTAATACTGAATAGGAAAACTCCACCGACTTGCCAACGCTTTGTGCTGTTTTAGTAAAGTACTCTATAGTTTCAACATATTTTCCATTTACAGCAGTCTGCGTTCCGCCTCCAGCATCAAAAAATTTTCTTGTAACCACATTATAACTTATCCACTGAAAATATTTTCCAGAAACAATTTTCATAGTTCGTCGTGGAAGAAATGGATTGGGTCTTCTCGATACTATATCATTTGAAAAATTACCACTAATTATCCATGCTCCAAATAAATCTCCAGAGATCCCATCATCCAATCTTTTTAAATTGCTTACTAGTTTGCCTAAAGATAAGTGGCTATTTTTTTTAAGTACTAAAGAAAGTTCAGCATTCGTATTGACCAATGAGCTGTCTTGCGAATGCCACTCATATGATAATTGTAAATTTTTTTTATTTAAAGTATAGGTACCTCCCCAACTAAAATTAAACTTTTTATCTACTAAGTTATAGTTAGCAACACTGATAACATTATCAGTAAAGATGACTAGGGTCTTTACATTATTTTCCTCTTTCCCCCATGCTCCCATTAGATTGGCAGTACTTTGCCCTTTTACTTTAACGGTAAAGGTTGTCACAAATAAACTAGCAAAAATTAAGATTAGAATATTTCTCATAATAGAATTTTACAATGTTATAAATTTTCAATAAAAAATCTACCTAAAAAATCTTACTTGTAATTAGTAATCATCACTCCTTTTTCTTCACTTACAGGAAACTTTAAATTTTTCAAACTAATACCATTGGTATTATTAAAAAGTGCTATAGGCAACTCAATTGCTTTAGGAACGGTAAAATTATCCAAGGTTACTCCTTTCACATCATCAAAAA
>CANLAV010000144.1 GCA_947487905.1 Bacteroidota bacterium
ATCTGATTTAATTGTTTTTTCAGATGGTTCAAAAAATGAAGTTGATTCTATTGCAGTTAATGATGTTCGTCATTATTTAGAAACAGTATCGGGTTTTAAATCTGTTAGAATTGTAGCATTGTTAAATAATAAGGGCCTGGCCAATTCAATTATTGAAGGAGTGACTGAAGTTTTAAAAAAGCACGAAAAAGTAATCGTATTGGAAGATGATTTAGTAAGTAGTCCTAATTTTTTAAATTACATGAATGATGCTTTATTTTTTTATCAAGATGACTTGAGGGTTTTTTCAATTTCAGGTTTTTCAGTTCCGATTAAGTCAAAAGAAACGTTTGATGTATATTTTACAAAACGTTCCTCATCATGGGGATGGGCCACATGGCAATACCAATGGGCTAAAATAGATTGGGATGTTAAAGATTATGAAACATTTAAGTATAATTTTAGAAAGAGATATCAATTTAATAAAATGGGAAGTGATTTGTCCGGCATGTTGGATAGGCAAATGAGAGGTAAACTTAGTTCATGGGCTATTCGATGGTGTTACCATCAATTTAAATATGATTTATTTTCAGTGCATCCTATTCTATCAAAAATTAGGAATATTGGGTTTTCTGAGGAAGCCTCTAACACTAAGAAAAAAAACAATCGGTATTCAACATTATTGGATAATCGAAATGAGGTAAATTTCTGTTTTACAGAACAAGTGAAAATAGAAAAGTATTTGATAAAACAGTATGTCAAACCTTATTCATTTTTCACAAGAATTAAATATAAATTATTTAATAAAATCTAAATTATGGTAGGAATTGTTAGAATAGAAATAAGGTTGAATCATTCACTATAATAAAATAAACACGATTTTTGATGAATGAAAAAGTAAGTTATACTGCACTCTTAACAGGTGGTACTGGATTTTTAGGAAGTCATATTTTAACTAGGCTATTAAGCGAAAGAATAGCAGTTGTTTTATTAAAACGAACACATTCTTCATTGAATAATATTGAGAATTTTATAAATAATCCATTTTTAAAAATATATGATGTTGATTTAATTGATGTTAAAGATGTGTTTAATGAAAATAAAATAGATGTTATTATTCATACGGCTACAGATTATGGGAGAAATGGTTTTCTAACGGAGGTTTTAAATTCTAATTTAATTTTTCCATTATCCATAATTCAAGAGGCCATAAAGCATAAGGTTCCATACTTTATAAATACGGATACATTTTTTAACAAAGGGGATTTAAAGTACAGTCACTTAATTAATTATTCGATATCAAAAAAGTTATTTTTAGAATCTATAAAAGAAATTTCTTCTGATATAAAAATCATAAATATGCGCATAGAGCACATGTTTGGAGTAAACGATTCCATTAATAAATTTGTGCCAAAAATCATTAATAAGTTAGTTAATAATGAGCCAAGTATCCAATTAACGGATGGATTTCAAAAACGTGATTTCATATATATTAAGGATGTTGTTGACGCATTTTATAGTATTTTAAAGTCTTTATCAGATTATTCACATCCTAATTTCAAAACATATGATGTAGGTTTGGGAGCCAGTATGAGTATAAGAGAATTTGCAACAACTTTAAAAGAAAAAACAAATAGCATCTCATTCCTAGATTTCGGCGCTATACCAACTAAAAAAGATGAAATAATGGATTCATTTGCTAATAGTGAAGATTTAAAATCATTGGGTTGGACTCCAACGTATTCAATTCAAGAGGCTATTGGCGACCTATTGATTCAAATTAGAAATAATACCGAAAGTAAGCATGGGTAATTTTATTATTAGTGGTATTGGTCCTTCTGGCCATGGAGCAGGTAGATTAGTGAAGGAGCTAATTAATTATGCTAATGTTTCAAACCCTGGTATTAAGGTTATTACATTTTATTCAAAAAAGAATACGTTATTTAAATTTTTAAAGAATACTTTTTTTGGACATTATCTAAAATTGATTTACTACAAGCTTATCCAAAAATCTAATTCAGCCAGACAAATACAAAGCATTAAGCACTCAACCGTTTTATTATTGCACCCTCAAACATTAGGTTTTGAAAATTTTAAAATATTGATTGAAAATAAAAATAAAATTTTCTTATATGTTTTGGATAATTCTTTTTTCTGCATGAAGTCATTAAATTATGCAAATGGACATAAGGCGTGTTTTGATTGTTTGGGCAACATAAATACTAGTTCTATAGGAAAAAATGGTTGCAAGCCATCACCTGTTATGTATAGTTTACAAGATAATACAGGGTTTCTCAAATATTTGAATGGTATCAAAATGGAAGTATATTTTTTAGCACAAAATTACCTCCAGCAGAATTTGTTGTTTAAACATTTTGGGGATCAGATTAAAAGTGATGTAGTTGGCATGTATACAAGTGAATTTGCAGAAAATAAAATTTATAATGAAAAAGATAATCTTAAATTCGATTTTGTTTACCATGGTTCACTGGAACTCGCAAAGGGTATAATGTATTTTATCGAGTTAGCTAAAGGCATGCCTGATAATAGTTTCTTTATTCCTTATGATATCAATTTGGTTAAAAATAAATTAAACTTAAAAATACTTCCAACTAATATCAATTTTGAAAATCAAACTTGGGAAAGTGGATTAGAGGATACTATTAAACATTCGAAGATTGTTGTTTGTCCCTCTTTATGGTCTGCTCCAATTGAAGGAGCTTTTTTGAAGTCAATAATGGTAAATGGTTGTGTAGCTGTTGTGGATACTGAATTTGCCTATTCAAATGAATTTACTTCCGATCAAATAGTAAAATTGAATTCAGATTTAGTTTTGTCTCTTTCTCTGTTAAATGAAGTTTTACAAAACAAAGAAATAAGAAATAAATTAGTCTTTGAGTCACAAGCATGGTTTTTGAAATATGTTAACCAAAAAGAAATGAGTCAAGCTAAATTATTTAAAAGTGTTTTTGGTAATTAAAATGCTATTTTAATATTTTTTCAATTTTGTTTTATTTAAATTCTCGAATTTCTTTTTATAACGCTTCATTAGATTCTCTAACTAATGAGAAATTACTCATTACCACCCTCAACGCATATTCTTTTAACCTTGCGCAAACAAATTTAGCTTTTAGTGAGGCTCTAAAAAAAAGTGATGTCTTATTGCCGGATGGCATTAGCATTGTATTGGCAAAACGTTTTTTAGATGGTACAAAACTCAAAAAAATAGCTGGTGCCGATTTGTTTCACTATGAAATGAATCGCTTAAACAACGAACAGGGTTCATGTTTTTATTTAGGAAGCACAGCGCAAACTTTGCAACTCATCCAAGCAAAAGCCGCCATAGAATTTCCACACGTGAAAATGGAGACGTATTCTCCGCCTTTTAAAGATATATTTAACGATGAAGACAATGCATCGATGTTAGACGCTATTCGTCAATTCAATCCTGATGTCTTATTTATTGGCATGACGGCACCCAAACAAGAAGTGTGGGCTTATGAGCAATTAGAGCAAATCCAAGCGAAGCACATTTGTTGCATTGGTGCTGTGTTCGATTTTTATGCAGGCACCATCCATCGTGCTCCTCAATGGATTATCCGCATGGGTTTAGAATGGCTTTACCGTTTAGGTAGCGAGCCAAAACGCTTATGGAGGCGCTATTTGATTGGCAACGCACAATTTATTTTTTTGATTTTAAAAGAAAAATTTCGTTCTTTGGCTTAGTTTATGCCTCTTAAAAAAGCAAGTTTATACCGTTATTCTCAATACACCAAATTCATTGGTTTGTTTGGCGATTTGTTTTTATTAAACGCAGCGATACTTCTATCGTATTATATTCGCTATGGCAACACCGTTCGCTTAGGTGATTCTTTTGCGCAGTCTACGCTGATTTTAAGTAATTTGATTTGGGTATTTATTTGTTTGTATTTCGATGCGTATAACTTCATGCGTGTGGGCTACATCGAAACCTTGTTTTCTAAAACCACCAGATTACTTGGTTTATACTTATGTATTTTATTTGCCTTAATTGTCTTTTTAAATTACGATGGCATTTCGCGTTTGCGCTTAGGGTATTTTGCTGTATTGTTTTTTATTGCCTTAATTTTATTTAGGTATGCCTTAGTTTGGATATTAAAAAAAATACGTAAAGCTGGTTATAATTACCGTCGCGTCATTATCATTGGTGCAGGGCAAAAAGGAAAAGACATTCAGAAAATTTTATCAAAAGATGTATCATACGGTTACCAAGTGCTTGGTTTTTTTGATGATGTGGCAACCAATAAAGAGTCGGCAAGTGCCGGTTCGGTAGGAGGATTAAATGAAGCCATTGATTTTTTAAATACTAACGGCGTGCATGAAGTATATATTGCCTCATCTAATTATGCTAGTAAAGAAATTTCAAAGATCATTTTATTTTGCGAGCGTAATTTAATCCGTTTAAAGTTTGTACCCGATTTTCAAAATTTTACCAAGAGCAAACGCGTCGAAATTAATTTTTACGATGACTTGCCCGTTATTTCTTTTCGTCAAGAACCTCTCGAATCAACTTTAAACAGAACAGTTAAACGCTTATTCGATATCGCTTTTGCCACAGCGGTTATTGTTTGTATTTTCCCTTGGTTGTTTCCCATTATTATGTTGGCTGTCAAACTGAGTTCACGAGGTACTGTTTTTTTTAAACAAGAACGCACCGGTGAGCAAAATAAAGTATTTTGGTGTTATAAATTCCGAACGATGCAAGTCAACGATTTGGCTCACGAACAGCAAGCTACACGCCATGATGCGCGCATCACTAAAGTAGGTCGTTTTTTGCGTCAAACTAATTTAGATGAGTTACCACAATTTTTTAATGTATTATTTGGCAGCATGTCGGTAGTAGGGCCAAGGCCACACATGTTGAAGCACACCGAAGAATATTCGGCTTTAATCAATTCGTTTATCGTTCGTCAATTAATAAAACCAGGTATTACAGGTTGGGCGCAAGTTA
>CANLAV010000145.1 GCA_947487905.1 Bacteroidota bacterium
AATCAGCTAACCATACCATGTATTCAATTCCGCTTTTCATGGTTGAAGCTTTTATCTCATTTTTTATAACGTATGAAGCAAAAATATTTCCCATCGTGCTGTCTTCCCATCCTGGCACTACCATTGGTAAATTACGCTCAGCAGCAGCAAGCATCCAACTATCTTTTGGATCTATTTCATAGTATTGTTTTAATTCTCCACTTAATAAAATTTTATACATGTACTCATGAGGAAAGAAACGCTCTCCTTTATCATCTGCATCTTTCCAAATTTTATGAATGTGTTTTTGTAATCGACGGAAAGCTTCCTCTTCAGGAATACAAGTGTCGGTAACACGGTTATAATGATTTTCTAATAAATCCCATTCATCTTGTGGAGATAAATCTCTGTAGTTAGGAACACGCTTGTAGTGGCTGTGTGCTACTAAATTCATAATATCTTCTTCAAGGTTTGCTCCAGTACAAGAAATGATATCAATTTTTCCTTGACGAATCATTTCCGCTAATGATTTACCTAATTCTGCAGTACTCATAGCACCGGCAAGGGTTACCATCATTTTCCCACCTTCAGTAAGATGAGTTTCATAACCTTTAGCTGCATCTACTAAAGCTGCGGCATTAAAGTGTTTATAATGGTGTTCTATAAATTTAGAAATTGGTCCTTTGTTTTCTGCTGTTGACATAGTATTATTTTTTGTGCCACAAATTTAGTATTTAAAATATAATTCCATCATTAGGTTAACATTATTGTTTTAAATTAAAATGTTAAAAATTGACTAAAATTGTCAATATTTAAAAAATAAGTAGTATATTTGACTAATATGGGAAATTTTGGAGAATTAATAAAATATGTTCGTGAGAAAAAGAAACTCACAGGCGTTGAAGCATCTAGATTACTAGATATTGATAATTCACTATTAAATAGATTTGAAAGTGGAAACCGATTGCCAACTAAAGAGCAGTTAAAGAAACTTTCAAAAGTCTATAAAATTACCTTGAAAGAATTGCAAATAGAATGGCTTTCAGAAAAAATTTATAAGGAACTTGATGGAGAAGATTTTGCGTTGGAAGCGCTTATGGTTGCTGAAAATAAATTTAGTTATGGTAAAAAACCAAGTAGCGATAAAAATGTTGTAAAAAAAATAGATGTTTTAAAAAAACAATTAGATTCATTAAGACCATTACCAAAAGAACAACTTCTAAATTTAGAAGAATATTTTAGGATACAATATACTTTTGATAGCAATCGAATTGAAGGAAATACATTAACCTTACAAGAAACAGCTTTGGTGGTTGATAAAGGTATTACCATTAGCGGTAAATCGGTTCACGAACATCTTGAAGCAATTAATCATTCGGAGGCTGTAGAGTTAATTATAGATCTTGTACAAAACAAAACTGATTTAAATGAATATATTTTAAAGCAATTACATGGTTTAATATTAAGAGGTATAAATAAACATAATGCTGGTAAATACCGTTCGGTTAATGTTATGATTTCGGGCAGTTTACATAAACCACCCGAGCCATTTATGTTACATAAATTAATGGAAGATTATTTTGTGTTTTATGAACATCATAAAAAAACAATGCATCCTGTTGAATTAGCAGCAGAAATGCACGAAAGATTAGTAACTATACATCCATTTATTGATGGAAATGGAAGAACCTCTCGCTTAATAATGAATTTAATTTTGATGCAACACGGCTTTCCAATTACAAATATCAGCGGTGATAAAAAAAATAGATATGCTTATTATCACTCATTAGAAGTAGCTCAAGTAGAAAATAATAAATCTAAATTTTATGATTTTGTTTCAAATACCGTTTTAAATTGTTTGGAAGAATTTTTAAAATTAGTAAGTTAATTTTTTAAACACCTGTCAGTCATAGTAAAATTTATCGCCTGACAGGTGTTTAATTTTTATTATTTTTTATAACCAAATACTTTTTTCAAAATTTCAGATACACGAGCGGCTGGATCTTTTCTTATTTTAGCCTCTTCGTCTAAAATTAAAATCATTAGTCCATTTACGGCTTTTGTGCATACGTAATCATTTAAATCAGGGTTTTGTTTTTTCACACCAGGTAATTTATTATAAGCTGTTGCTAAAGGACTCCAATAACTTGTGACTTTAGTTGTTGTAATAGCTTCTTTTACAACAGGCATAAATTTCTCCTTTAGAGGTGAAAATGTTTTTTCACGCAAATAATGAGTTGCTGCACTGTCAGAACCGTTTAATATCGCAAATCCATCGCTAATACTCATGCTCGTTATGGCATCTAAAAAAACTGGCGTTGCTTTTTTTGCAGCTTCTTCAGCAGCTCTGTTTAAAGAAGTTTCAAATTCAGTTACTTTTTTTTGCATACCCATTTTTATTAATTTTGCACGCATATCTTTAGCTTCTGCTGGCCATGGAATAAATATCTTTGGATTTTTTAAGTAACCATCAGTTTTGGATGATAAACTTGCTGAATTAGAAGTTCCAACAGTTAATGCCTCTTTTAATCCTTTAATGACATCATTATTTGTTAGTTCTTTATTTTGCCCAATTAAACCACCTGCTTTATTAATAACATTAGATGCTGTTGTATTTGATTTTGCTGCATCTATAATTGAAGTAGAGTTTGTGATTGCGGCGTCTTTAGCTTTGTTTAAAAGACTATTTATGTTTTGTGATTTTGATGACAATCCGCTTATTATATATGCGGTAAGTAGAATTGAATGTATTTTCATAATTGTTTTTATTGATAATTTTTAATTTAAATGTAGATTTACACATACTTTGGTAAAGATAGAGTGAATAGACTTATAAAAATAATTTTTTAATATGAATGCAGAACTTTTAACAATTGGAGATGAATTATTAATAGGACAAATAGTGAATACAAATTCGGTGTGGATGGCACAGCAGTTGAATATGGCTGGTATCAGTGTTATACACATGAGTTCTGTTTCAGATAAAAAACAAGCCATCATTAGTGCGTTGGATGATGCAAGTAAAAGGGCAGATGTTGTATTAATAACTGGTGGATTAGGGCCTACAAAGGATGATATCACTAAAACTACATTATGTGAATATTTTAATACGTATTTAGTTGAAGATCATGATGTATTAAATGATGTAACTGAATTTTTTAGTAAGCGAAATAAAGGTGTTTCGGTTATTAATAGAAAACAAGCAGAAGTTCCATTTGGATGCAAAGTTATTCGTAATAAAAATGGTACAGCACCTGGAATTTGGATGAAAAAAAATCATGTTCATTTTATTTCGATGCCCGGAGTTCCTTATGAAATGAAAGGTATGATGTTAGAGGATATCATTCCGAAATTTAAAAAAATGTATGAATTGCCATTTATAATTCATAAAACTATTTTAACTCAAGGCATTGGCGAAAGTATTTTGTGTGAATTAATTAGTGATTGGGAAGATGGATTGGCTGAAAAAAACATTGGATTAGCTTATTTACCATCTCCAGGATTAGTTCGTTTAAGATTAAGTAGTAAGGGTTTTGATGAAAGTGAATTAAAAAATAAAATAGATTTAGAGGTTGAAAAACTAACGCCTTTAATTGGTAAATTTATTTATGGTCAAGAAAATTATGGAGAGAAACAACCAAAGCTAGAAGACATTTTAGGAAAACTTTTGTTGGATAAAAAGTTGAAATTAGGGTTGGCGGAAAGTTGCACAGGAGGTTATATTTCTCATCTAATTACAAGCGTATCTGGAAGTTCATCCTATTTTAATGGCTGTGTAGTTCCTTATCATAATGAATTTAAACATAGTTTGTTAAATGTAGATCAATCCATTTTCACAACGAGTGGGGCAGTAAGTAAAGATTGCGTAACTGCCATGGTAAAACAAACATTGATAAAATTTAATGCAAATGTTGCTATTGCTGTATCTGGAATTGCAGGTCCAAATGGTGGAACTTCCGAAAAGCCTGTTGGAACAACGTGGATTGGTGTAGCTTTTAAGGAAAAGGTAATAACTAAACAATTTGTATTTGGTGATGATAGGTTAAGAAATATTGAAACAGCCGCAATAACAGCCATGAACATGTTACGTAAATTAATTTTAAATATTGAAGATTAAGTCAATGAAATTAGCGTACAGAGAATATGGAGAAGGACAACCTTTAATTATATTGCATGGTTTGTTCGGACAAAGTGATAATTGGAATACGTTAGCAAAACGTTTTGCTGAAAAGAGCTTTCATGTTTTTGCAATAGACCAACGTAATCATGGATTATCGCCACACAGTGATGTTTGGAATTATGAGTCAATGGCAAGTGATTTAAAAGAATTTATAGACACTCATCACTTACATAATCCTATTTTATTGGGACATAGTATGGGCGGAAAGACACTTCTTTTTTTTCAATTATTATTTCCGAATGTAGCTCAAAAATTAATAATTGTTGACATTGCACCAAGAGCTTATGAACCACATCATGATGCAGTTTTGAAAGCATTAAATGCGGTTGATTTTTCCGAAATAAATACTCGTAAAGATGCAGAAGTCATTTTAAACCATGACATATCTGATTTTGGAACCAAACAATTTTTATTGAAAAATATTTATTGGAGAGAAGATGAATCTAAACAAATGGCTTGGCGATTTAATTTAAAAACGATAACAAAAGCATACAATGAAGTTGGTGTTGAAGTACCATTTTTTAAAAGTGATACAGAAACTTTATTTATTCGCGGAGAAAAATCAAATTATTTCAATAACGAAGATGAGATTGATATTTCAAATCGGTTTTCAAATTATCAGCTAAAAACAATTGAAAATAGTGGTCATTGGATTCATGCCGAACAACCAGAATTATTTTTTAATTGTGTAATTAATTTTTTGATTGAGTATTCAAAAACAAATCAATGATAGTTATAGCATTGTCTAATCGGTTTTGATTAATCCCTTTAAGAATGGAATAATTAGCG
>CANLAV010000146.1 GCA_947487905.1 Bacteroidota bacterium
AGTAGACGTTTCAAACTTGCTTAAAGGAGGCTATTTTTTAAATTACGATAATAAAATGGGGGAATTTATTAAGAAATAAATCTTATTTAAATGCATTGATTATTTGGCCTCGAAATTCGGGTTTTTTTTAATTAACAAGTTCTTGTATTTTTAGTATTTAAACCTACTTTTACATTCATAATTTATACTATGTATTCTATACTTGTTAACGATTCGAACGAATATAAAATTGATTTATCTAAATCAACAAATAACCTCACCATTGACGGAAAACTTAATGATACTGTTTTTCATTCAGAAATCATAAAAATTCGTGATGGCTTTTATCATCTTTTAAAAGATCATAAAACATATTCTTTAGAAATCGTAAAACACATTCCTGAAGAAAAAAAAATCACGGTGAAAATAAATAATACATCCTACTCATTGTCCATAAAAGACAAATACGATGAATTGCTTCATCACTTAGGTCTGGATAGTTTAGCTGTAAAAAAAGTCAACGACGTTAAAGCGCCCATGCCGGGTATGGTGTTTAATATTCTCGTAAGTGAAGGACAAGAGATAAAAAAAGGCGATCCCCTAATTGTTTTGGAAGCTATGAAAATGGAAAACGTTCTAAAATCACCAACCGATGGAACTGTTAAAAAAATTGCTGTAACAAAAGGAGTTGCTGTAGAAAAAAATCAAGTACTAATTCAGTTTTAAAATGAATGATAGAAGAGACTTTTTTAAAAAGCTAGGTATTTTGGGCTTAACGTCTGTTGTAACAAAATTAAATAGCCAAACTATTTCTGTTGAAAATATACTTGATAAAATTTCCGGAAATTCCTTTGTGTTACCTCAACTACCCTATGCTTACAATGCTTTAGAACCCTTTATTGATGAAGAAACGATGCGTATTCATCATTTAAAACATCATAAAGCATATGTGGATAAGTTGAACTCCATTTCATCAACTAAATTTAATTTTGAAATCAGTGACCAAGCGAAATGTAATGAGTTAAAGTTAAGCAACGCCGAAAGTACTATAATAAAAAACAATTTAGGTGGCCATGTCAATCACTCTTTATTTTGGGAATTACTTAAGCCAAATCCAAAAGCAGACATAAATCAACCTAACGCAAAACTATTAGACGCAATTACAAAACAATTTGGAACGTACGAATCTTTTAAAAAACAATTTTCCGAAACTGCTACTAAACACTTTGGCAGTGGTTGGTGTTGGTTAATTAATGAACGTGGCATTTTGAAAATTGTAACAACAAGCAATCAAGATAATCCTTATATGCCAAAAGAAATTAGCGGATGTCATTCAACTTCCATCCTACTCGCTTTAGATGTATGGGAACATGCCTATTATTTAAAATATCAAAATAAGCGCGTAGACTATATTACTAATTGGTGGAACATTGTTAACTGGGAAAAATCAGAGGCGCTTTATTTAAATAGCTTATAATTTTTACATGCAAAAACGATATATCATAAGTTTCATTCTATTCGTAAAGATAGGAGTGGCTCAAGTTTCAGATAGTACAATGCTTCGCACTATTTTTGATTTTTACTTAACTAAAAGTAACTGTTATTCAAATCTTGAATACCTCTCAACAAAAATAGAAAGTAGATTAAGTGGTTCTCCTGGTGCTGCAAAAGCAGTAAGCTGGGCCAAGCAAGCTATGTATGATTCAGGAGCAGATACTGTTTATTTACAACCATGCATGGTTCCTCATTGGGTGAGAGGTAGAAAAGAAACTTGCTTTACAAAAAACAGTAAAAACAAAGTCATTGATTACGCGATTTGTGCATTAGGAAATTCTATCGGAACGCCTAAAAAAGGATTAAGCGCACAAATTATAGAAATAAAAAATTACAAAGAACTAGATTCGCTTGGCGAAAAAAACATTAAAGGTAAAATTGTTTTTTTTAATGTCTACTTTGATCACAAGCATTTATCTACTGGTGCATGTTACGGAGAAACCGTAACGTACCGATATGCTGGTCCAAGTAGAGCGGCTAAATATGGTGCCGTTGGAAGCATTGTTAGAAGTATGAGTTCAATTAATAATGATTTTCCTCACACTGGTGTGATGGGCTATGATACAAGCGTTTGTAAAACAAAAATTCCAGCATGCGCCATTAGTTTTTCAAGTGCCGATAAACTCTTACAAGAATTAAAAGAAAATCCACAATTAAATATAACAATCAACATGGGTTGTGAGATGTTGGCAGATGAGCTTTCGTATAATGTTGTTGGAGAAATTAAAGGCAGCATAAAACCAAATGAAATCATTTTAGCGGGTGGACATTTAGACGCATGGGATAACGGACAAGGCGCGCACGACGATGGTGCTGGCGTCGTTCAAAGCATTGAAGTATTAAACATGTTTAAAACTTTACATATAAAACCTCAACATACAATTAGAGCGGTTGCCTTTATGAACGAAGAAAACGGGGGCGCAGGAGGAAAAGCTTATTTTGAAAACACTAAAAAAAATAACCTAAAACACATTGCTGCACTTGAAAGCGACGCTGGCGGTTTTTCTCCAAGGGGAATTAGTGTTGATACAACATTAGGTGCTTTTAAAAAAACACTAGGATGGGCATCATTGTTAGATCCTTATTTTGTTCAATACATAACCCAAGGAGGTGGAGGCGCAGATATTAATCCATTAAAAAAACTAGGAGTTCCGTTAATTGGATTTCAACCCGATGGGCAAAAATATTTTGATTATCACCATACATCCGACGACACATTTGATAAAATTAGTAAAAGAGAATTAGAACTTAGTGCTGGTGTGATTGGCGGATTATTATTTTTAATAGATACTCGAGGTTGGTAATCGACAAAACATGAAACTTTCTATGCAAAAAAAACTGAGTTTATTAATACTTTTCGCAGTACTACTCATTAGTTTTTTATTTACAATTCCATTAAAAAATTTAAGTTTCAATTATGACTTTGAAGCTTTTTTTCCTAATGAAGATAACGAACTAGAAACCTACAATCGACACAGAGACCGCTTTGAATGGGATAATGAGTTTGTTTTACTGGGCATTGAAAACAAAACAGGCATCTTTAAAAAAGATTTTTTAACTAACGTTGATAATCTTACTAAAGATTTACAAAAACTAAACGATGTAAGTAGCGTTGTGTCTCCAACTAATATTAAAAACACCACATTAGGAGGACTAACTCCGATTCAAACACGAATCATTCATGTCAATGATACAAGCTTTTACAAAACTGATAGCATTAACATATACAACTCGCCTGAATTAATTGGTTCTATATTTCCTCATGACGGAAAATCCATTTCCATATTAATAAAAACAAAAGAGGGATTAAATAAAGCTAAATCCGACTCGTTAACACAAGTTATTGAAAAAACATTTAAACGCTATCCTTTTGAAAAGGTTCATTTTGTTGGAAGAATTGTGGCACAAGATGTTTACTTAAAAAAATTAGAAAAAGAATTTCTTTATTTCTTAAGCATCTCTATTATTCTCGTGGTGATTTTTTTATGGTTTTCGTTTAAATCGCTATATGGTATCATTGTGCCCATTATCATTGTAGCTATATCTGTTTTTTGGACTTTAGGCATCATGGCACTTTTCGGTCATCCATTAGATATTATGACGGTGATGCTTCCAACCATGATTTTTATTGCAGGAATGAGCGACGTCATTCATTTCTTTTCAAAATACTTTGAGGAACTCTCGAAGGGAAAAGAGAAATCAACCATCTTTTCTCTCATCTTTAAAGAAGTTGGCTTCCCTACATTCTTAACTCTTATTACAACCGTTGTCGGTTTTTTATCTTTACTTTTTTCAAGCATTAAACCCATTCGCGATTTTGGTATTTACACATCAGTTGGGATTATTATTGCGTTTGTATTAACTTATACTTTGCTGCCAGCGTTGTTAGTTCTTTTCACTCCCAAAAAACTACTTGAGGTTCATCATCATGATAATAAAACGCATCATATCATGCGCAATGTTTTGTTTTGGATTTTTAGACATCAAAAAACAATTATAATAGCTACTACTATTCTTATTGCACTATCTGTAATTGGTATTTACAAAATAAAAGTAAATAATGTTTTACTTGAAGACTTGTCAGACCGTGTTAAAATAAAACAAGACTTTTTATTTTTCGACCAACACTATAGTGGCGTTCGACCTTTAGAATTAGCTATAGACATAAAAGATAAAACGGTTTGGGATTATGAAATAATCTATCAGCTTCATAAAATAGATTCATTCATAAAAAAAGAATATGCTGCAGGATTTGTTTTTTCTCCAGCCATGGTTTGTAAAACCATCCATAAATCCATTAATGACGAAGTTCAATCGCCCTTACAATTTCCAAGCAAAGAAAATTATATTGACATAAAATCTATTTTAATTTCAAATAAAAAAAATAAAGAAATAAAAAAAGTGATTTCTAGTGACGGCAAGCATGCTCGCATTAGCGCAAAAATAAAAGACGTTGGAAGTATTATTATCAAACAACATAACGAAAAATTATATGCTTTTATAAAAAACAATATTGATAAAAATAAGATTGATGTGAAAATTACTGGCGCAGCCCATTTAATAGATAGAAACAACGAATATATGGTGAGCAATATGACTCAAGGTTTTTTATTTTCTATTTTAGTGATTGCTTTTTTAACTTATTTTTTACACCGAAGTTGGAGAATGGTACTTGTTTTTATTTTACCAAACATGATTCCTTTACTTATTATTGCAGGAATCATGGGTTTTGCAGGGATAGAATTAAAGGCGGCTGCATCGCTCGTATTCAGTATTGTGTTTGGTATTGCCACCGACGATACCAGTGATTTTATTTCTAGATCAAAAATAGAATTAGCTTACGGAAAGTCGTTAGCGTATGCTTTTAAA
>CANLAV010000147.1 GCA_947487905.1 Bacteroidota bacterium
AACATCCTGGCGGAGCTAGTCTTTTAATCAGAGATAAAGTATTAGAAAATCCAAAACCACAAGCCATTTTTGCATTGCATGTGTATCCTCATTTGCCATACGGAAAAGTAGGTTATCGAGCTGGGCAATATATGGCAAGTGCCGATGAAATTTATATCACCGTAAAAGGAAAAGGTGGACATGCAGCTTTGCCTCATCAAACTGTAGATCCTATTATTATTTCAGCCAATTTATTGGTAAGTCTACAACAAATTATCTCTCGAAATTGCAATCCTTTGCAACCATCGGTATTAAGTTTTGGGAAAATTCAAGGAGGCAATGCTGGAAATGTAATACCAAGTGAAGTTAAAATTGAAGGCACCTTGCGTTGCATGGATGAAGCTTGGAGAAGCAAAGCGCATGAATTAATTAAAAAACATACTGTTGAATTGTGTCGTGCTTTGGGGGGCGATGCCGATATAGAAATTCCAATGGGTTATCCTTCTTTATACAATCATCCTGAGGTAACTGCAAAAGTAAAATCCATTGCTGAAAATACGGTAGGAAAAGAAAATACGGTTGAGCTAGACTTACGCATGGCTGCAGAAGATTTTAGTTTTTATACACACGAAGTTCCGGGTTGTTTTTTTAGAATAGGCACTTCGTTTGAAGATAAATTTACTTATCCGGTTCACAATGCGCAATTCGACATTTACGACCAAGCGATTGGTGTTGGTGTAGAAATGTTTTGTGCAATTGGAATGGGATTTAAATAGAATCTACAAAACCACCCCTTTTTCTTCCATTGCTTTTCGTAAATTTATTAATCCATATCGCATACGTCCTAATGCAGTATTTACACTCACATTCGTTATTTCAGCTATTTCATTAAAACTTAATTTACCGAATATTCGAAGTGTTATTACTTCTCGTTGCTCGTGAGAAAGTTTTAGCAACATTTCTTTTGCCTGATTGCCTGTTTTTTCTAAATGTATTTCATCCATTACGGGACTGTCTTCAAATTCAAGTACAGAAAATATATCGGTTCCATCTGGAAAAGTAATTTTAGGCAATCGTTTTTCATGTCGCAAATAATCCATTGCTAAATTTCTAATGATGCGCATAGCCCATGGCAAAAATTTTCCATCTTCATTGTATTTTCCATTTCTTATTAAATGAATGATTTTAATGCAACCATCTTGAAAAATATCATCGGCTACATAGTGGTCTTTCACAATAAAATAAACTGTTGTATAAAATTTATTTTTGTAGCGATTTAAAAATGTAGCAATGGCAACTTCATCGTTTCGATTAATTAATACAATAAGCTCCTGGTCAGTAAATTTGTTGTGTGTAGTAGTCATAAAAAATCTGCTTAATTGAGTGAACAATAAAATAATTAAGTAGAAGTCTTGACTATAAGCGAATCTCTGTATTTAAGTTATTAAATAATATACTCGTTAAAAAAGTTTCTAGAATCTAGAAACGTTGCATTCAAAAAAGTATAAATTAAATGTAGAGATTTGTCAGATTGTATAATTTAGAGTAAAAATAAAGCATTAATTTCTATTTACCAAAAATTCGAAAGGTCTAAAATCGTCATATTGAATTTTTCTTGTTAATCTCTGAGAAGATTTATTAATGCGTTTAGTGTATATATTGATCAATTCTGAAGAGCATTCCATTTTTTCTTTCACATTAACCTCACTCAAAATATACAATATTTTTTTAGCCGTTTGATTCGTTTGCTCAATGGGAGATTTCAATTTTTTCTTATTAAATAAAATTTCACTGCTTTTATAACCCATTCTTTTATCGTTTAATTATAAAATAGTAGGCAAACACTATGCCAAAGGTTAAAAACTTGATATAAATGAAGGATTATAATGAATATATAAAATTGAAAAACAAACTGCGAGCAGGAAATAGCTGCATCCCGGTACTGCTCGTATGGGCACTTCCTTGCACATCAGTGGCGCCATTTAATCTAGCATTTTGAATATTAAATAAATTTTTAATTCCAAATTGTGCTTGCAAATAATTTTTGAAGAAACTGCGTTGCATTGAAAAATTACCGATGTGAATTGGAGATGTAAATAAATATTTATCATCAATTGTTAAAACAGGTTGCTTGCTATTAAACTTATAATTAAAATTAAACGTAGTTTTTAAATATTCATTTTTATATGAAAAAGTGGTCGAAATTTCATAAATAGTATGTTTTGGAACTACAACAGATTCTAAGACATGGGTAAAGCCGAAACTTTGTTGTATACTCATTTTTTTAAAATCAAGTTTGCCTTGTCCAGCAGCAATGAAATTTCTGTAATGATCTAAATTATCATAAATACGAAGGACTCCTTGACCGTTATAAACCGCTAATGTTATTAAATTTTGAATGGCATTATAATAGCCTGTGAAACCAAATTGCGCAGTTAATTTATTTAGTTTTCGAGTATGCGTAATTCCTATTTCTAGATGATCGCCAATCTCTGGTTTTAAATCAGCATTGCCAATTATGGTATGATTTTGATCTACAAATTGTAAATACATTTCTTTTAAAGTAGGTGCTCTAAAACCTCTTGCATAGGAAGCCCTTAATTGAGTATTTTTTGTAAGTTCTATTTTAGAATGTATGGCTGGTGAAATCGCTTTTGCAAATTTACTGTTGTAAGTATATCTTATAGAAGGCTGTAAATTAAGTGTTTTGTATTTAAACAAAAACGAGGTAAACAAACCAATTTCTCCAATTTGTTGTGTTTGATCTGCTAGTTTAAAACTATTTGCTTTTTCAAGTGAATATTCATAGCCGCCTAAAAAATCTACGTTTTTCACTCTTGTGGAAGTAAAGGTTCCTCTTAAATTCCAATTATTAAAAATGGAAGTATCTTGATCGCCCACATTTTTGGTTTCATATTGATCTAATGAAACTAAATCTTTTTTAAATCTATTTTTTGTGCGTTTATAATTTGTAAAACTATTTGCAAACGATAAATTTTCTTTTTCTGATAATTTTACGTTAGTACCTAATGAATTAATGAATCGGTGCGTTCTGTAATATTCATCAAATGCATATCCTTCATATGGATTTACGATGGGCGTACCTTTATTGGTTATTTTTTCATTTAAAAAAGAAGAAAAATAAGTTAATTTAACTTTTTTAAAGTCATACGTATATTGTAAGTCGCTTAAATATTGTGTTTTTGGTTTCCAAAGTTGATATCGATCTACAGAGTCTTTAGGCGTCCAACCTTGAAAAAAATTGCGCGCAAAAGATAATTGCAAACTGTGTTTATTTTTATTCAAACTAAAATTTCCACACAAGTTATAACGGCCTATGCTTTCTAAATATGATTTTACTGAAATAGTATACGGTTTTTGAGTGGTTGCTGTAATTAAATTAATTACACCTCCCAATGCATTGGAACCATACATTACACTCATAGGGCCTTGTATCATCTCAACTTTTTTGATATTCGGCAAATTAATTTGTCCTAAATCGATATTTCCATTTTCTCTGCCGGTAACAGGAATTCCATTAATTAATATTTTTACATTTTGACCACCTACTCCTCCTATATTTACCGATGATCCCAAAATATTGTCGTTTGAAACGAAATTATTAGTTTCATAATTTAAAACTTCATTTAGGTTGGCAGCACCTCGTTGTCCAATTTGAGTTGCCGATATGGTATTGACTTTATAAATCGATTGTGTAGCTAATATAGGTGCCGACTGCCCGGTAATAACAAGATCATTAATTGATGTATATTTTGTTTTTAAAAAAACAGTAAAATGTCCTCTTTCAGCTTTTTGACCAACCTCTTTTTCAGTGATGGTTTGTGTAAAATTTTCAAAACCTACGTAACTGCAACTGATTGTAAGTGGATACACAATTTCTTTTAGCTCCACTTTGCCATAAGCATTAGTCGTACAATATTTTTTAATTGTACCCAACTCATAGCTAATTTTTGCCGAAGGCAAATTTTCTTTTGTTTGACTATCTCTTACCTCAATAACTAAATTAGCAGCCTTCGCTTGGAAGACTGCTAATAGTAATAAAATGATGGTAAAAAATCTTGTCATTATTTTTTATCCTATTTAGAAATAGTTACTTTTTCAGTGATGTTCATATTTTCTCCTTTGATAGACAAAACATAGTTTCCATTATGCAAATGATTACATGGAATATCTAAAGCATTTAAACCACTGTTAATTGAACTAGAGAAAGATGAAACTATTTTTCCTGTAAAGTCTATAATCATTACTTGTACTTTAGAAGCATTTTTTACATCTAATAATACATGCATATTTTGTTGAGCAGGATTCGGGTAAACATTCATTGCTTGGATGTTAGAATTTACATTCGTAACCGCTAAAGGAAACAACATTCTTTTTTTAAAAATCATTTTTCCTGCACTGTATTCTAAAGGTTGCATTTGCCACAAATCCCCTCCTTTATCTTTCATAAAATAAGAAGTAGAATCTGGAACATCATATAAAAAAGGAGGTGCAACGCTAGCTAATGTTTTCCAATCCCAACCAATTACAGAGATTACTTTACTCATTGAAGTTGTATACGTCAAGTAATTATTATAAGCTGTATCTACATCTACAGGTTTTGCTTTTGTAACTAAAACTCC
>CANLAV010000148.1 GCA_947487905.1 Bacteroidota bacterium
TAGGTGACAGTTTTTCGTCCTAAGTCACAATGCAAATTTTATTCATCTTTAGGTTGCCACATGATTTTGCCAGAATGATGATTTTTTCCAATTGCTAATTTGTAGGTATATAAGCCAGCTGGCAAAGCGCCACCGCCATTTGATTTGCCATCCCAACTAAGTGAATGTTTTCCAGGAATGTTTAGTTTCGAAGGCAAGGTCGCTACTTCTTGACCGTTAACGTTGTAAAATGAAACACTTACAAACTCAGTAGATTTTAGCTCGTATTGTATGGTTACAGTTTCATGAAATGGATTAGGGAAAATAGAAATTGAATTTGAAACAGCGTTGTTTTGTTTGATCCCAACAGGATTATTTAATAAAGGATCGGCAGCTAATAATGCACCAATATCAATTAACTCATCACCAGGTAAATAATTTGTCCACATGAGTCCGTCAAATAGCATTTTGTCGGCTGTTGATACTCCTGCATACACAGGTGTACTAACGGGAGCATCCGGATTTGCAGATGTATTATCAAAAAGATGAGTTCCTTTTAAGGTGTAGCCATTTGGTATTTTTACCATTTTTGGAAACGTATAAAAACCTTGCCATTCAAAGTTCCATTTGTTTACGCGGCATAACGGTATGATGGTACTTCCATTTTGTGCGTAATTAATAATACTTGTACACACTTTATGCGAATGCGGAAAAATGGAATACACTGAAATAGGCCCAGGTAAACCACCTGAAGTAGGATAATTTGCAGTTACTGTTTTTGTTGAATTTGCAGGAATATTAAAGGTCCAATTTTGAAGTGGGGTAGAGGCAATCATTTGTCTTACACCTGTTTGTCCAATCGGATAAAAGAATAATCGGATTTGTGTATTGTCTGTTTGACCTGCCGAACCTGCTGGATAATGCATTTGTAAAACGATTTTAGAACCAGCCTTGATATTAATTCCAAATTTTGAAGGGCCAGTATTCGGAAATACCGTTGGTGCAGACCCTGGCGCATAAGCTCCTAAACTGAAGTCTCCACTAATAGTATAACACCCGCCCGACAAATCAGTTGAAGTTGTGCCAAGTGTATCAACATTGATAACTGCGTGATGCACAATGGCTGGATTTCCTGGTATGATTTCGTAAGCTTTTAAAATTCGTTTTTGTAATAAGCCAGTAGGTAATGAAAAACAAACGTATTTATCCGTTGTTGTTGCATTGCTTGTATACGTTGGTATCGTTAAAATTAAATCGGGTGTTCCATTTAGTAAAGTGCTTGCATAGATTGGTGGTGCTGGTGCTAAGGTTGTATCACCCATTGTTGCTCCCGTGGCTATCCAATTTAAAATTTTATTTTTTTCAGATAATGGTAAAATGCGCTCGTGTGTAAATCTTGTGTACGTAGTATCTGGCGGCCAAGGTGGCATTTTTTCGTTAGTAATGTTATATTGAATAATACCTGTATGACTTGATATGGAACCATAGTAGGTTAAATACGGATAAGTTGTTCCAGCATGATGGCAAGAGCCACAGCGGTTAATGAAAATGGGAGCAACATCTTTGTAAACAATTTGCGCATTGAAAATACGTGTTGACAACAGGATCAGACTTAAGCAGAAAAATAGTTTTTTTACCATGATTGATTTTTTTATTCAATTAAATGTAGTGAACTATTTTTTAAACACAAAATCAGAGTGCATTTTTAACACTAACTCTATTGATTAAATCGTTTTATGATCATCGAAAAAAACAAATCCCGTTTTTTCTATTAGCAATTCTATTTCTTTAAAAAGTGATATTTTCTTTTTACTAGATTTCAGAAATTCTGAATAAAATATTCTGAATTGTAAAAAAGATATTTTTATAACCAGTCTTAAAAAAATAAAAAAGCAGAAGCGTAAAACTTCTACTTTTTTAGTAGCTCCAGTAGGAATCGAACCTACATCAAACGTTTAGGAAACGCTTATTCTATCCATTGAACTATGGTGCCAATTAATAGGTGTAAAGCTAATAAAAATTTGAATTTATTTTTAAAAATAAAGCCTTGTATTTTTTACAAGGCTTTAAATTTTTTAAGAAGAATGTATCAAGGTTTTATTTTACTAGGCTCACATGACCAATTAAATCATGTGTTTTTAATAGCACATCCTTCACTGTGGCCTTCCACACATATACGTCTTGCTTTGCGTTTTCATAATCGCCTTTACCATTTATGCTTCCATCCCATGCTTTATTCATATCGTCACTTTCAAAAATAAGCGCACCCCAACGATCGAAAATCTGTAAATTAAATTCTTTGATGCCAATACCAGATGCCATAAATCCATCATTCGTGCCATCGCTATTTGGCGTAAATGCATTTGGGAAATAAATCGTAAAAGCAGGTTTTATGTCAACTAATTTTACAATAGAATCTCTACAACCATTTGTATTTTTTGCTATTTGCTTGATGGCAACTGTTTTGGCATTAATGGTAGTAAAGGTATGATTAAAATTAGGTGTATTTTTAATCGTTCCATCATCAAATGCATAAGTTATGGTAGTTGCACCTATGGATTGATCAGTCACTTCAATGAGTGGTTCTAATACATCAACCTGTGTTGGTGTTACATTAAAACCTGCAATTGGTTTTGGATACACCGTTACTATTTCCGGTAGAAGTGTTGCGGCGATGCAACCACTGTCGGATATCGCTTTTAAGGAAACGCTGTAAATTCCTGTTTGATAGCAATGACTTGGAAATGGATTGGTGCTGATAGCACTGCCATCACCAAAATCCCATTGGTATTGATTGATACTTCCCGAAGAAATTGTGCAACTGTTAGTGAAGTTAACACACAATACAGGACAACCGCTATTGTTTTGAGCAGAAAAAGAAATAGTTGGTACTACATTAATGTTGACATTTTTTATGATTGTATTTGTACAACCATATTGGGTTTGTATGTTTAATTGAACAGCGTAAACGCCTGCCGCTGAAAAATAATGAATCGGGCTTGTTGTTATGGCATCAGGTATGAAGTCAGCATTAAAATCCCAATTGGTATTTGTAATCAATCCATCTACACTTGAAGAATTATTTGTAAAAGTTGTGCTATGCGTTAAACAAGCTGATGGTGCATAAAATTGAGCCGTTGGATTTGCATGAACTAACACTGGATGTATTATTTGATTCACGCAGTTATTAGTTGATATGGCTTTTAATTTACACAGTGAAGTTCCAAAAATGGGATAAACATGAATTGGATTAAGAGTGGAGTCATCATTGGTTCCGTTATTATCAAAGTCCCATAGGTATTTACTAATGACACCGCTGCTTATAGAACTACTATTGGTAAATGTTGTAGCTTGATTAAAGCAAACGATGGATGAATTAAAATTAGGCATTGGTTTCGGATAAACGGTTGCCATTGTTGAATATGAAATCGAACAATTGTGATTACTTGTAATAGTTAGTAAAACGTTATGAATACCAGCTGAGCTATAAGTATGAGTTGGATTTGAAAGCAGTGAACTTGTTGAATCTCCAAACTGCCATTGATAGCTGGTAATACTTCCATTTGAAATAGTTGACGCATTTGTAAATAGTGTACCTTGTCCAAAACAAACAGTGTGAGTTGTAAATGATGCTAATGGATTCGGATAAACAGTTATACCAACTAGTTGCGTAGCACTACAATTAAAATTAGAAATAACTGTTAATTGTGTTGTATAATTGCCTGAAGTTAAAAAGGTATTACTTCCATTTAGTGTGGTGTTATCAATGGTGCCATCAAAATTATAATCCCATAGATATTGAGTGATTGTTCCTGAGGAGATTGAACTGAGATTGGTGTAGGATGTCATACTTCCCAAACAATTTGATGTTACTGATAAAGCCACATTTGGCAATGGATTTATTATAGCAACTTGAGTATATGTTTGGCTACAGCCAGCTAAAGATGTTACTGTTAGACTTGCATTATATGAGCCACTTGAACTGTAGATATGGCTTGGCGATGGTGATACAGAAGATGTACCATCTCCAAATTGCCAATTATAGGATGAAATTGTTCCACTACTTAAGCTCGATGTATTTGTAAATGTGGTTGTATTATTCAAACACACTGTATTTAATGTAAACGATGGAATAGGAGCAGGTTGAATAGATACAGGGATGATTGTTGTATCGATGCATCCCATGTTTGATGTGCTTATTAATGAAACGCTGTAGTTTCCTAAACTTAAATAATTATGATTTGGATTCAATACAGATGAAGCAAATCCATCACCAAAACCCCATGATGAATTTGCAATATATCCTACACTAATAGTACTTGTATTGGTAAATGTAAAGTTTGGTGAGCAAGCCGTTATTTGTGTTGGAGTAAAATTAGAATTTGGTTTAGGATATTCGATTAACGTGTAAGTAAGCGTTGGTCCTGGGCAGCCCGTCATAGTCGTCATATTTAAAGTATAAGTTCCAGCTAAGCCCGTGTTTATTGTTTGCCCTAATTGAAAAGTTCCATTTGGTAACGTCCACGTGTAAGTTGCAAAACCTAATGGCGCCATTAATTGAATGCTAGAGCCTGCGCACAGAATGTTGCTTTGATTGATATTGAAATTAGAACAACTTCCATCA
>CANLAV010000149.1 GCA_947487905.1 Bacteroidota bacterium
ACTTGGAACGAGCGCAGTCCCTCAATATCAAGATGGTGCGGTACGTTTTAATTTCCCAACAAAAAAAGCGGGCGTTTTTTCAGTAAGTGCAATTGGTGGCGCGAGTATTATAAAAATCATTTTAAGTAAACAATATGAAAGGCCAAAAGAATTGTATGGTGATTTAAATCGTGATCAATATTTCGCCTCTCAAATGGGCGTTGGGATTTTAAATCATAGTTATTCATTAAATAGTCGAACCTTAATGAAAACATCTTTAGCTTATAGTGGTCAAGGTTTAGAAGTGAGCCATTACTTAGTTTTACGTGATGATAATTTTAAACCCAATGATACCTTGCCGAAAATTTTGGGCTATCGTTTTTATGAAGGAAAAACGACGTTGTCATGGTATGTAAAACATAAAGTAAATCCAAAAAATAGTATCAAGGTTGGTTTTTTTGCCAATGTGTTCCAAGTTAATTTTTACGATCAGGTTAAAGTAAATTCACTTTACGACACGATTGCTAATTATATCAACATAAAACCATTTAAAACGCGTGTAAACGCACAAGCTAGTTTTTACCTCCTTCAGCCCTATATTGCCTCTGTACACAAGTTTAACGAGCGTTGGAGTACTAATTTAGGTGTGTTTGCCCAATATCTTTCTCTTAGTAATCAATATGTTGTTGAACCGCGCGCTAGTTTGAAATACCAATTTAAGCAAAATCAAAGTTTAAGTTTTGCATATGGTATGCACAGTCAAATGCAGGCAACTTATATTTATTTTGCTTCTCCAGATAGTATCGTGAGAGATGGAAAAACCTATAGTAATGCTTCGCAAGTTTTAGACAATCGAAATTTAGATTTTACAAAAAGCCAGCATGCTGTTTTAGGGTACGATTATCAAATTTCAAAAAACATTCGGACAAAAGTTGAGGCTTATTATCAATATCTTTGGAATGTACCTGTTTACGCGGTTCCATCAGGAGTCTCTTTGCTAAACAGAGGCGCTGGGTTCAATCGTTTTTTTCCGATTTATACCATGGAAAATAAAGGAACTGGATATAATTACGGTTTAGAAGTTACTTTTGAAAAAACGTTTAGTAAACATTATTTCTTTTTATATTCAGCAAGTTTGTTTGATAGTAAGTTTACTGCAAGTAATGGTAAAACATTTGACACTGATTTTAATGGAAAATACATGATGAATGCACTAGCTGGTTTGGATTATGAAGTTGGTCATTCGAAAAAAAATTCAATCAACATTTCTAGTAAATTTACTTATGGCGGTGGCAAACGCTACTCTCCTGTAGATATTGCTGCCAGTAATGCTATTATGGATGTAGTTGCAGATAATGATAAGGTTAATTCTTTACAATTTAATCCATACAATCGGCTAGACTTAAGAATTGCATATAAAATAAATGCAAAAAAAGCCACTTACGAAATTGCTTTGGATTTAGTTAATTTAATGAACACGAAAAATATATTAGCATTGAGTTATGCGCCTGATCCATCAAATTTAAATGCTGACCCACTTATCAAAAATTATCAATTAGGTTTTTTACCTATATTTTATGTAAAGGTTGATTTTTAAATAAATCTGATTTGCCCTGAAATTTCTAGAACGTTGTATTGCTAAAACATCAATATTGATGCTTTATTCTACTTTAAAGGAAATAAAGAATAAATTATTTTTTAGTTGAATCAACTATTGCTGAAATAGCAGCTTGAGGTTTCACTTCATTTAAGGGAATATCAATTGTTTTGGCAATTGAATCTGAAACGCGTTTAGCGTTTTCATGCATTTTAACTCGATCTTCTGCTGCAGGTTTACAAGATATAAGAAACAATGTAAAGGCGCTTACTGTTAAAACTGAAAATTTAGTCATCATATTTTTTTTATTACCATAAAAGTAAAAATAATTGTTGTAATAAATTATGTTTTTGTGAAAAGAAATAAAATAAAAAAACTCGCACATAAATGTACGAGTTTTTCCTAACTAACTAAACACAAATTCTTAGTGCTTAACTTCAGCTTCAGCAGCTGGAGCAGCAGCAGTAGTTGCAGTTTCAACTGTAGCGATGCTATCAGTTAATGCATTACTAATGCTTTCTACGATTGCTAAAGAATCAGCTTTTAAAGAGTCAGCTTTTGCTTTTGCCATTTCTTCCATTTTAGCTTTTTCTTCTGCAGAAGGTCCACAAGCTACGAAAGTTGTAGCTAAAAAAGCTACTGCGATAATTGAAAATACTTTTGTCATTTTTTTAAGTTTTAAATTGTTTGTTATTTATGTATTTATACCCTATGTTTTAATTAGTAACCCAAATATTTAAAAATAAACCTAAGTATTTTTTAATTAGTTGATTTTCAGTATATTAAATTTAATTAATACGTTTAAAAAACATTATTTCTTTTCCGCCAAATAAATAATTAAAAAAAAAGTTCGATACTGCTATCGAACTTTTTTGTATTAAATAAGAAATGTATTAGAAGCCAAATTTACCTCTATGGTCTTCTACATCTGCTTTATCTTTTAATGCATTGTATAATTCTCCATCTACTCTGTAGGCATTTGCTTGTTCAACTTCTCTCTGTTTAGCCTTTAGATCTTTTGGTAACGGCAATTCATTAACCGTAGTAACAGATACTACGAATACACCATTATCACCTTTTACAGCTTTACTAGTTGAACCAGCTTTCATTGAACAAGCTGTTCCTATTAAAGCATCTTCTCTTCCAATATTTGCAACGTTATAAGATGCGAAGTTTAAACCTTCTGCAGGCTCAACAGTTAAGCCCATTTTATTAGCTATATCTTGAATTGATTTTGATGAACCAGCTTTAGATTTAAATTCTGCAATAAACATTTCTGCTTTTTTGTTTCTAATAGCTCTGATAGTTACATCTTCTTTTACCTCTTCTAGTGGCGCGATGCCTTTTTCTTTTACGCCAACGATATTAGCTACAATAAATCTATCTTTAAATTCTAATGCGTCAGACACATCACCCTTTTTAGATTTGTAAATCCATTGTATAAGGATTCTCGCATCATCTAATCCAGGATATTGTTTGTCATTCTCTTTTATGTCATCTAATACACGTTTATTTAATTTTGCTGTTTCAACAGACTTATTAAAGGCTTCCGTTGTTTTATTTTGTCCTGCAAAATCAGTTGCATTTTTATAATATTCTTGTGTTGTTTCTGCACTTGGAGCAATTAATTTTGAAATTTGGCCAACTTGATAAGCGTTGTGTCGCGTTTTCGAAACATTTAACACTTCAATGATATGGTAACCAAACTGAGTCGGAACTATAGTTATATCACCAACTTTACCATCTAAACCAGCATTTTTAAATCCGTCTACAAACCCTTCATTTTCATCAAACCATCCGTAATCACCGCCTTTTTCAACTGAACCTAAGTCGTCAGAAATAGTTTTTACTAAGGTGTCAAAATTAGTTTGTTTTGCTTTTAATAAAACTAATAAACTATCTGCCATACGTTTTGCAACAGCAGGTTCTCTTTTTTGTTGTGTTTTTGGGTTTTGAAAACCAATTAAGATGTGTCGAACTTTTGCTGAATCGGCAACAGATTTAATAGTCGATAATTTATAAATTTTTAAAAAGGCGCCTTCTGTATAAGGACCAAATACTGTTCCAGCTGGTGATGTAAATACTGTTGAATCAGAAATAATCATATTTTTTTTGCCGTAGCTAGCAATATTTACTTGCCCACCATCACTTTCTTGTGCGATGTATGAAGAATCTTCTTTTATACTTTTTGTTTTAAATTCACTAACTACACGTTGTGCGTCCTTTTGAAGTTCTTCGTAATCTAATTTTGAAGGCAATACATCGTAAGCAACGTATTCAATTTTACGTGTTGGTTCAGATACTTTATAATCGTTTTGATGAGCATTATAAAAGGCTTTAATTTCATCTTCAGTAATTTTTACAGCTGAATCAGAAACAGTGGCATAGCGCTTTAATACAAAGTTTGCATTAACTTGTTTATTTTGTGCCATAAAAGCATCTTTCGCTTCCGCTCTTGTAACATAAATTGCTTTTTTAATTAGCATATTATATTTTTCTGCAGTACGTACTTCCATAACTTGTTTTTCTAATTGCTTCCAAGCTTGCTGTTGATCAGCTGGCATAGCCGCAACTAATTGACGTAATTTTGCAACATCAAACCTGCCATCAGGTCTTCTGAAGTTTTCGTTGATTTGACCTGTTTGACGATCTGTAAATTGTTGCATAACTGTTTGATGAGGATTTACAAGCATTAAGTCAAATAACTCTTCAGATGATATAACTACGCCTAGTTTTTTAAATTCACTTTTTACAACTCTTTCGTTAATCATTTGTGCCCAAACTGATTCTGTAATTTGCTGTTTTGTGTTATCATCTAAACTTGCACCTGGATTGGCTTGTTGCCATTGAGCAATAACTTCATTTACTTTATTGTTAAATGTTGTATAGTCAATTTTATCTCCAGCAATTTTACCAACTAACGTATCATTACCTGAAAATAAAGCTCCACCAGAGCCTA
>CANLAV010000150.1 GCA_947487905.1 Bacteroidota bacterium
AATAACTGCTGCAGTTTTAGGATATGTAGTAAGTCAATCCATCTTAATTTTTCCGCTTATTACAAAAGCAACTAATAATGGCGTTGCCATGGAAACCATTTTAAGTAATCCAAATGTTTTATTTAATCCAGATGTGGTTGGCATAAATCGATCGTTATTACTGGCACTCATGATGAGTATGTTCGCCTGTACATTATTGTTTTTTTATTTAACCGTAACGTTTTTTCAAAAGAAAACACTGAGTTCAATAATGACAGGGTTTGAAAAAATAAGATGGAATCGATACTTTTTTTCATTTAGTATTTGGGGCACTCTCATAATTATATTAACAGTAGGTTCATACTTCCTATCTCCTGAAACCTTTGAATTGAAATTTGATTTTACTAAATTTAGTTTACTATTGATTGTTTCCATTATTTTTATTCCAATTCAAACTGCAACGGAAGAACTATTATTTAGAGGATACTTAATGCAAGGATTTGGCATAGCATTTAAAAACGGAATACTACCACTCATTATTACATCTGTTTTGTTTGGATTAATGCATGGCACAAATCCAGAAGTAAAAACACACGGTTTGCTTGTGATGATACCCTATTACATATTGTTTGGTGCGTTTCTAGGCGTGATAACCTTACTGGATGAAGGCTCTGAATTAGCGATGGGAATTCATTGTGCTAATAATTTAATTTCCGCTTTACTCATTTCATCAAAAAATTCAGTACTTCAAACCGATGCCATTTTTTTTACAAGTGTAGAAAATCCATTTGCCGAATTTTTATCATGGATTATCATGGCTCTCATTTGTTTTTTTATTTTATTTAAAAAATACAAACTCTCAAATTGGAATTTAATTCTTAAATAATATTAACTGATAGTGCTTGCCTTCAGCGAAAATGATAAAAACAAAAAAAGATTTATACTGGGTTTGCCAATTATGTGGTTGGTTTTTTTACACAGCAATTAATTTATTTTTCTTTAAACTTAGCTATAAAACAAATGCCATAGATATTATAGCTTTTTTAGTTTGGTTTCCTTTAGGTATTAGTATCAGTCATTTTTATAAACGAACGATTATTAAATACAAAATCTTAAAAAATAAATTAATTTTTCAAATTCCATTTATCTTAATTGCCTCGTTTATCATGGCTTTTGTGTTTTTTATTTTCAACGTGGTTTTCATGAACATATTTGGAAATACGACCTACGAATTAAATTTTGTGGCATCCACTTCTAAAATATTAAGTTTGATGCTCATCTTTATTATTTGGTCATTTATTTATTTTGGATTTCATTATTTTGATAATTACAAAAAAACAGAGATTCAAAATTTAAAATTAAAAGCAAATAAAAATGAAATAGAATTAAATACATTAAAATCACAGTTAAATCCTCACTTCATGTTTAATAGTTTGAATAGCATACGAGCTCTCATAAACGAAGACCCTGACAAAGCAAAACATGCTATCACTCAATTATCAAACATATTGAGAAACACATTAATGATGCACAAACATAAATTTATTTTATTTGAAGAAGAAATCAGATTAGTAAAAGATTATTTAGCTTTAGAAAAAATACGATTTGAAGAACGCCTAACTTATCATATTGATATTGATCCGCGAACACTTTTTTTATTCATTCCTCCGATGATGATACAAACCTTAGTTGAAAACGCTATTAAGCATGGCATTAATAATTCAGTTGATGGAGGTACTGTTTTGATAAAATCTACTTTAAACGAAAAAAAATTCAATATTGAAATTAAAAACACGGGGCAACTAGTTAACAAAGAAAAAAGTGATGTCAAAATAGGTATAGAAAATACAAATAACCGATTGCATATTTTATTTGGCGATAAGGCAACATTTAGTTTAAAAAATGCCGATGATAAGCATGTCATCAGTGAATTAAACATTACTATTTCATAATTTAAAAAATAGCATGCAAGTTACAATTCATGATAATCGGTAAATCTAGCTGATTAGAATATAATGAGAGCTCAATAAGTTATTTATCTTTGTAATAGCTTTTTTTTAACCACAAAAATTACAATTAAAAGTATGAGAGCAATTATAATTGACGATGAACGACTCGCTCGACAAGAATTAAAAAATTTATTATCAAGTCATAAAGACATTGAAATTGTTGCTGAATGCAATAATGCTCAATCAGCTAAAGAAAAAATTGCGGAATTAAATCCTGATGTGATATTCTTGGATATGCAAATGCCGGGTAAAAATGGCTTAGAACTTATTGAAGAAGTATCTGCGCTACCAGATGTGGTATTTGTAACAGCTCATGATGAGTATGCGATTAAAGCCTTTGAAGTAAATGCTTTTGATTATTTATTAAAACCTGTTTCGCCAGAACGATTAGCCGAAACCATCAGAAAATTAACGATTAAGGATAACACTGATAAAAAAGAAAATACGAGTCCTTTATCTGAAATCGATCGTGTATTTATTAAAGATGGAGAAAAAACATGGTTTGTGAAATTGAGTCAAATTCGTTTATTTGAAAGTGAGGGAAATTATGTAAGGGTGTATTTTGAAACATTTAAACCACTCATATTAAGAAGTTTAAATAGCTTAGAAGAGCGACTCAATGACAAACATTTTTTTAGAGCAAGCAGGAAGCACATCATTAACTTAAGTTGGGTTGAAAGTATTGAAACATGGTTTAATGGTGGGCTAATGGTTAAATTAAAAGATGGACAGCAAATAGAAATATCTCGGCGGCAAGCGGTTAAACTAAAAGATATGATGAGTCTTTAGCATTTGTTTTTCGCCATTGTTCTGGCATATTAACAGTAATTTATTACTTTCGTAAAATAATTAACATCAAACAATGAACCCAATAGAAAATTTTAACCTAGATGATTTGCCTGAAGAATTAAAAGGTGATATTGTTCCTGAAATAGATCCCGAAAAATTATTTGACGAAAAAGAATATGCCACTTTAATTATCGGAAATGAATCTGGTAGTAAAAAAGACATCCTCAATGCCGATTTAATTACCGTATTGATTAGTGAAAAAACATCTCGAGAGGAAAAAGATGAAGCGCTAGTCTTATTGAAAACAAATCATGCAACAGACATGTTGCTAAAAGCAATTGCGAAAACAAAAAACGTAAAACAAAAAGCAACAATTATTGCGGCATGCTGGGAAACTGGATTAGATTTTAGCAAAGATTATCTCACTTTCATTGAATTAATTTGTTCATCAGATTTTAATGTATCTTTTGAAGCTTTCACCGTTATAACAGAGATGGAAAGTAATATGGATAAAGACACTTTAATGAAAGCAATCGCCATATTAAAACCTCATTGCGGAAAAAACAACCTGGCTAAGGAATTATCAGATATGATTACAACTAACATAAACGCATCATAACTTTGAACAAAAAACTAAATACCATTCTCCTTATTTTTTTAGTTTACTCTAGTGTATCATGCGCTTTTGCTCAAACAAATTCAGATTTAAAAACCATTACGATTAAAAAAGAAGCAACATTAGTAAAAGCAGCATTTGATGAAGCTGAATACAAAGTCATCGCATTTGATCGATTCGGTAATCCACATGAGAGTGCAGTTAAATCATTTGTGATCTTTTACAAAGAAAAAAACAATGCTTACGAAAAAAAAATAACTGGAAATGTTTTTACGGAAGAGGTAATAAACTACCTCACTAAAAAAAGAAAAACAGCGACAAAAATTTGCATATCATCCATAATAGCAGAATCTCGTGATGGGCATTTAGAAGAACTGCCAAGCCTTTGTGATATTGTGATTTTTCCAGATTGCAAGAAAGTGAAAAAATCATAAAAACATCTAAAACTTTCGCTAAAATCTAAATCAAATTGATAAATTAAATTATCTTTGTTTCACTTTGAAAAAAAATCTATTATATATAAGCCTGATTGCAGTAATTGCCATGCAAAGTTGTGATGGATATAATAAACTACTAAAAAGTTCGAATTACGAATTGAAGCTAGAGAAAGCTGATGATTATTACAAAAAAGCCAATTACATTAAAGCAACTGCTTTGTATGAAGAATTAATTCCTGTTTATAAAGGAACAGATAAAGCAGAAGCGATTTATTATTATTATTCGTATTGCAACTATTACCAAGGCGATTACAGTTTATCGCAATTTCACTTTAAGAATTATTATAAAAACTTTCCTTCTGGCAAACATGCCGAAGAATGTTTATTTATGAATGCTTATTGCTATTACTTAAATTCACCAGGATACACGCTCGACCAAACAGACACAAAAAATGCGATGGCGGAATTACAATATTTTATTGATCAATTTCCTGAAAGCGCTAGAATTGATTCTTGCAACAAAATATACGATTTATTAAGAGGTAAACTAGAACATAAAGAATACGATATTACCAATCAATATTTTCACATTGGCGATTATAAAGCAACGATTGCCAATACTAAAAATTTTATAACTGAATTTCCAGAATCTCCAAAAGTAGATGAATTAATGTACTTGTCAATCAATTCATATTATCTTTTA
>CANLAV010000151.1 GCA_947487905.1 Bacteroidota bacterium
AATACAATAAACGAAGATCCATAAGCCAAAACGCTCATAAATACCAATTGAATAAACGGCCACTTCCAATGTTTAGTTTCGCTATACGTGGTGGCAAGTGTGCTCATGCATTGCATAGCGAAGGCATAAAAAAATAATAATGACCAACACACCGCTGTTGTATAAACAGGCGCTTGGGTAACTACATTTTTTTCGCTCGCTAATTTTTCTCTTAAGGTTTCTGTATTATCAGAGTCGCCAGAACTATAAATGGTTGCCATGGTTCCAACAAATACTTCGCGAGCAGCAAATGAGGTGATAAGTGATATTCCGATTTTCCAATCAAAACCAATTGGTGCAATAAATGGTTCTATTTTTTTTCCGAAAATGCCAGCGTAAGAATGTTCTAACTTTTGAGCGTTTAATTCGTCTGCGGGTGTATTTAAAACGAGCGCTTTTTCTTCTAATTGAGAAAACACATTACTTGGTGCGTGACTCGTTAAAAACCAAAGTACAATTGAAATTGCTAAAATAATTTTACCGGCATTAAATAAAAACAATTTTACTTTTTTGAAAACTAACATGCCAACTGTTTGCCACTGAGGCATGCGATAAACCGGCAACTCCATAATGAAATAATTTTTCTCATTTGTTTTCAATACAAACTTTAAAATAACAGCGGCTAAAAAAGCTGCTGCAAAACCCAATAAATACATACCCATGAGTACAATGCCCTTATAACTGAATCCGTAAATGGTATGCTCATCTTTAAACATTATGCCAATGATTAACGTATAAACAGGTAAGCGAGCCGAACAACTTATCAATGGTGTTACTAAAATAGTAATGATGCGTGTTTTCCAATTAGAGATAGTTCGCGTGCTCATAATAGAAGGTATGGCACAAGCTACACTGCTAATCATCGGAATAACAGACTTGCCATTTAACCCAAACTTTTGCATGACTTTATCTAAAATAAAACTTGCTCTTGCCATGTAGCCTGTATCTTCTAAAATAGTAATGAAGAAAAATAATAAGGCGATTTGTGGCACAAAAACAACTATTCCGCTAATACCTGCCAAAACACCGTTAACTAACAAATCATTTAACTCTCCTACAGGTAAAGCATTTGCTGTATAGTTCATGAATGAAGCGAAAGATTCTTCAATCCAGGTCATTGGCAAATCTGCTACAAAAAACACAAACTGAAAAACAATAAATAAGATTAAAAAGAAAAACAGAAATCCAAAAAACTTATGCGTAAAAAAAGCATCAATTTTTTGAGATATGCTTTTATTTAATTGTTCTGGTTTTTTTACACATTTCGCAATGATGTAATTTAATTTATAAAAACGACTGATATTATCTTCTTTCTCAAATTGTTTAATGAGTTTCGATTCATCTGCATCACACGTAAATTGTAAATCGATGAGTTCTTTATAACTTTTTAAGGTAGGAAATGATTTAGCTTGTTTTTCGAAATTATAAAAAATAGAATCAGATACTTTTGCTGTTAAAATTTCATTTTTAAGTTCTTCTAACCCCACTTTTTTTCTTGAGTTAATAAATACAACCGCAATGCCTAATAAATTTTCTAATTCATTTTTGTAAATCGTGATGTTTTGTTTTTCTGCCTCATCAATCATATTTAAAGCCAACACACAAGGAATTTTTAAATCGATTAGTTGTGTAGCAAGCAATAAGTGACGCTTAATGTTTGTTGCATCAGCAACTATCACAATCATATCTAATTTATCTGAAGCATTACTTAGAATCGTTTTACAAGCAACTTCTTCATCTATTGATTTTGGAAATAAACTATAGGTGCCAGGTAAATCTGTAACAGAAAATGTAGTTCCATTATGATCAAATTTACCTTCGTGCTTCTCAACCGTAACTCCAGCGTAATTTCCTGTTTTTTGAGTTAAACCCGTGAGCGAATTAAACAAAGTTGATTTTCCACTATTAGGATTTCCAACTAAAGCAATGTGATATGTATTTTTTAGAGTGCTCAATTTGTTTTGTTTAATACAACATCATTTAATAGTGTTACGATAACAGTTGACGCTTCTTGTTTCCTTAAACTTAATACATATCCCGAAACTTCAATCGCAATAGGGTCTCCAAAAGGGGCAATATTAACTAACTTCACAATTTCACCAGGTAGGCAACCCATTTCAATGAATTTTAGCGATAAAAAATCATCCGTAAATTCTTGCACAACAGCTATCTGTCCTAGTTTTAATTGGTCGAGGGTTATCATAAATAAGGTGTTAAATTTACAGTTTTACAGTAAATTATTACATACCTTAAATAAGGTATGCGTTACAATTTGTAATACAAAAATAGAATGCTTCGCATACATTTATAATTAATAAAATTTAGATACTAAAACTAAATGATTCAATTAATTATAAAGCATCTACTTTTTCTTTAATAACTCAATCATTTCCTTTAATTGGTTTATCGTTTCGGTTTGTGATAAAATAATGTCCTCTTTAGATTTTAATAATTTTTCTAAAATAACAGTGTTATTTGAGTTATTAATAGATGTGTGATTTGAACGTTTAACGTTTGTATTAGGATTGTTTTTAGTGTCATTAATAAATTCAGAAAAAGGTATCTCAAATACTTCACAGATTTTTTTAATGAGTTCTGGTGTAAATTTTCGTTTCCCATTTTCTAATTTACTATACTCTTGTTGACTTGGTAAATTAAGCAATACAAAAGCTTGTGATTGCTTCATATTTTTAATTTGTCGGCATTTACGAAGCGTTTGTGAGTAAATAATGTCAATTGGTTCAATCATAAATTCATGTAAATTACGGCGTAAGTACTTTAACAAATATATTAATTGTGAATTACTTACAATATGAATATTCATTTTTTAACATTTTACATCTTCTTTACGCCGTAAAATTTAACATAATTTTTTTTCATTCATAATTTTAATTAAATAGGTTTGATAAAAATCGAGTTAAATAATGTCTTGTAACTAATAATTAAAAAAATTAAAATAATAAATCAAAAACATTGTTTACAAGTGCACGTGTAAATAATAAGAGTAAACTTTAAACCGAACATGCCACGTGAAGGATGATGTAAAATTAAATTTTAAAAACAATTAACTATGAACACAAAATTAAGTTTAGCTGAATTAAAAGCTAAAGCAAAAGCAGTTAATACTGCTGATGCGTTAAACGCAATTAAAGGTGGTAAAGAACAGTATTGTCATAATGGTTATGGCAAACCTACAATAAAAAAAGAATATCCAAAACCAGCTTATCCTATCCCATCATAATTAAAGTTCGGGCTTGTGTTTATACCTACTTAAATGTATAAATACAAGCCCAACTTTTTCATATTTCTTCTCATCTCGAGAAACTTTAAAGAATCTAATAACATTGAAGATTTATTTAGTCTTTATAATTTTTTTTATATTAAATAGTTGTTCAGCTAAAACTTTCACTAATTTCTTTTTTATTCGCGATGCAGAAGAAAGTGCAACATGTGCTGAAAAAGATGTCGTAATTTCTTTACTTAAAAGGTACGGACAATTTATTGTAAAAGATTTCTTTTATGTGAAAGATTTTTGGACACAAAAATTATAAGGAATAATGTTTTAACAGATTGTTTGTTTAAAAGTGAATTGTCGAAGTACTCTAATTTTACAATAAAAACTAATTTGATATTTATAGAGATATTTATGACTGTATATAGATCGTGAAACTAGGCTGTTATTTATTTTTGAATGAAACATTTAAGGGGATTTGTTGTGATAATAATTATATTTCAAAAAAAACAAAACTCAAATTATAAATCAACATATTTTGTTTTTACTTATAATTATAATAAAAAAACAAGAATGTTTCTTAAAAACTAAAACGAAGATTATATCAAGTCAAACTGCCATAGTTAGTCTTGATAGCTTTAATGAAAAATTGGCGAAAATTTTCATAGTATCTGAATTGAGATTTTCTTTTTATAAATATGTAATTTTTGCAGAATTAAATCACTGCTTCGGTTTATATGTTTAGTGTAACTAATCTTGTTTAGATAATAATACATATACTGATTTTTCAATAATAAAATATATAACACCATGACTTTTGAATTATTACATGAGGTAGTTCGTTTATTTAAACATAAATATATTTATAAAATTCGCCAAGAATTGAATGAAGGGTTAGATAAAGAGTTGGGAAATTAAAATAATTTAAATGTAGAACAACATTTAAAAAAATCTTGCTACTATAAAAAATTGATAGCACAATAAATTTTAATAATTATTGGGTTATTGTAAATCGTCAGCATAAAGTGGACTAAAATTAATCAAATATAAGGTAGTGTTTCCAATAAACCCTAAATTTATAATAACATGGAAACAAAGAAAAAACAAACCACCGAGAATTTCATCAAAGAGATTCGTAGAAAAACCAGAAGGA
>CANLAV010000152.1 GCA_947487905.1 Bacteroidota bacterium
AATAATAAAAGCGTATTTTTAAACTTACATTATGATAGACCGTCAACGTATTGAACCTTTCTCGAAATTTGAATTGCTTGCAAAACAAGTAGTAGAAGGCTTTATTACGGGTTTGCATAAAAGTCCCTTTCATGGTTTTTCGGTTGAGTTTGCCGAGCACCGTATTTATAATACAGGAGAAAGTACCAAGCATGTGGATTGGAAATTATTTGCTAAAACAGATAAATTGTTCTTAAAACGCTACGAAGAAGAAACTAATCTGCGTTGTCAAATAGTGATTGACACGTCAAACTCCATGCTTTTTCCTTTAGAGAAAAAGAACGAAAATTCCTTGAATAAATTAGCGTTTTCGGTTTATGCAGCCGCAGCATTAGTAGAATTATTGAAACATCAGCGAGATGCTGTAGGTCTCACATTTTTTGATAAAGAAGTTGGAAAACATTTTCCTGCAAAAAGTAATCCTACTCAACAAAAAATCATGTTTCATGAGTTGGAAAATTTATTAACTAAACAAGTTGCTGAAGAAACTACTTCAACTCAGTCAGCCATCGCTATTAATCAAATTGCAGAAATCATTCACAAACGTTCGTTAGTAGTTATTTTCAGTGATATGTTTGAAGATCAATCCAATTTGGAAGGCATTTTCGCATCCTTACAGCATTTAAAATACAGAAAACATGATGTTGTTTTATTTCATGTTATCGATAAAAAATTAGAACTTAATTTTGATTTTGAAAATCGTCCATATCATTTTATTGATATTGAAACGAAAGCGGAAATTAAATTAAATCCAACTCAAATTAAAGAGCTCTATACCAAAAAAATTACCGAATACACCGAAGCTATTAAATTAAAATGTGGTCAATACAACATTGATTTTGTTGAGGCTGATATTAATCAAGGATTTGACACTGTTTTACAGTCCTATTTGGTGAAACGTGGAATGATGCTAAGATAGTTTTATTTGGCGTTGCCTTTAGCCAGTTTTTTCGTTCCAATCTTTTTTGTTATTTCTCTAAATAGTGTTAATGTAATTTTATTTGGGCGTTGCCTTCGGCCAGGCTTTTCGTTCCAATCTTTTTGCGCTTCGACAGGCTCATCGTGCAAAAGGATTTCCACTGCAATCCTTAACGCAGTTTTTTGTCCTATTTAATTTTTTGTTTGGGGCGGTAATTATGTTTTTTTTGAAAGATTTCAATATGAATGTGAAATTCAGTTCGCGTTAAGGATTGAAACGAAAATCCTTTTTTTGAACTCTGAGGCTCTCGAAGTGTTCGAAAAAAGATTGCAGTGTAAAGCCTGACCCGTAGGGTAACGCCCAATTCAAAAAAAGCAAATATTTAATTCTTTTTAATAATGACTTGAGAAGGAAGTGGAATGCCGTATAGTTCAAAAATGAAATTAACCAAGCCCTCCATTTCTTCTTTGGTATTGTATGCTGATAATGAAAAACGTATGCAGTTTTCAGCCTCTTCTTTAGATAATCCCATTGCTTTTAACACGTGAGAAGTTTCTGTTGTTGCTGACGTGCAGGCAGAACCAAGAGATACAGCGTATTTAGATTTAAGATGAGAGAAAATTCGGTCTCCGTTTTTTAATTTAGGGAAATAAATATTAGCGGTATTATATAAACGGTAACGCGTGGAACCATTGATTCGTAATTCGGGAACTTCTAATAATTGATGTTCTAAATAACCCCGTATTTTTGAAATATGCGCATTGTTTTCCCAAAAATCTGCTTTTGCAATTTCACACGCTTTTCCTAAACCTACAATCGATGGTACATTTAGCGTTCCGCTTCGTTTGCCGTGTTCTTGTGAGCCTCCATGAAATAAGGGTATTAAATTGACACGTGGATTTTTTCTTCGCACGTATAAAGCACCAACTCCTTTTGGTGCAAATAATTTATGACCTGATATACAACACACATCAATGCCCATGTCGTTTACATCAATGGGTAATTTACCTGCTAATTGTGTGGTATCGCTAAAAAATAAGGCTTCATGTTGATGTGTCATCTCCGAAATTTTTTCTAAATCTTGTAACACACCAGTTTCATTATTAGCGGCAATAATCGATACTAAAATTGTTTTTGGCGTAAAGCTAGCTTTTAGTTCATCTAAATCAATACGACCTTCTCTATCAACTTTTAAATAGGTTATTTCAGCTCCAAGTTCTTTCAAATAATCACATGTATCTATAACAGCTTTGTGCTCTCCTTGAGTGGTGATGATATGATTGCCTTTACTCTTGTAAGCTTCAAAGATACCTTTTAAAGCCACATTAATCCCTTCCGTTGCTCCAGATGTAAAAATGATTTCGCTTGGCTCAGCTTCAATTAAATTAGCCACTTGTTGTCTTGCTTTTTCTATGGCGCCATTCGCATACCAACCAAACTCGTGTGTTGAGCTATGCGCATTGCCAAAGTGTTTGCTGAAAAAAGGAAGCATCTCTGCTAAAACTCTTTCATCGACGGGCGTTGTGGCGTTATAATCTAAATAAGTCAAAGTAGATGTGTTATTAAATTAATACTATTACATTCTTTCAGGAACTTCTATTCCTAAACACTTCATGCCATTTTTCATAATGGTAGAAGTGGTTTCAATTAATTTAATTCTAAATTCTTTAACTGTCTCATTTTCTTCTTTTAACACCGGGCATTCGTTGTAAAACTGATTAAACAATTTAGTGAGTTCATATACATAGTTTGCGACAATGGCTGGGTTAAATGAATTGGCCGATTCTTCTAATGAAATTGAGAATTCATATAATCCTTTGATCAGTTCTTTTTCTTTTGCGTGTAATTCAATGCCATCAGAAATAATGAGTTCATGAGTTGGTTTTTCAAATCGGCGTAAAATAGATTTAATTCGAGCATGAGCATATTGAATAAAAGGCCCTGTATGACCATTAAAATCAATACTTTCTTTTGGATCGAACATCATTTTCTTTTTTGGATCTACTTTTAAAATGAAATATTTTAAAGCACCCATGCCAATTGTTTCGTAAAGTGTTTCTAACGCATCGGTTGTAAAGCCTTCTACTTTCCCTAATTCTTCAGTGGTTTCTTTAGCTGTTGCAACCATACCGTCAATTAAATCATCCGCATCAACAACAGTTCCTTCGCGACTTTTCATTTTTCCTTCAGGTAATTCTACCATACCGTAACTTAAATGAAAGCATTCTTTTGCCCAATCATATCCTAATTTTTCAAGGCATTTAAACAACACTTTAAAATGATAATCTTGTTCATTTCCAACGGTATAAATCATTTGATTTAGTTTTGGAAATTCCTTAGCACGTTCGATGGCTGTTCCTAAATCTTGAGTAATGTAAACAGATGTGCCATCGCTACGCAATACTACTTTTTCATCTAAACCTTCATTAGTTAAATCAATACAAACGCTTCCATTTTCTTTTTTATAAAAAATATGTTTTGCTAAGCCTTCTTGTACAATTTCTTTTCCTAATAAATAGGTATTGCTTTCGTAATATAATTTATCAAACGTAACTCCTAACTTTTTGTAGGTAACATCAAATCCTTTGTAAACCCAGCCGTTCATAGTTTTCCAAAGCTCGATAGTTTCAGAATCATTAGCTTCCCATTTCAACAGCATGTCTTGAGTTTGTAACATAATTGGTGCTTTTTTCTCAGCTTCCTCTTTTGCTAATCCTTGTGCTTCTAATTCAGCCGTTTGTTTTTTATATTCCTTATCAAAGGCAACGTAATATTTCCCAACTAAGTGATCTCCTTTTTCATGAGTAGATTCGGGCGTTTCACCATTTCCAAATAATTTCCAAGCAATCATACTTTTACAAATATGAATACCACGGTCGTTTATTAAATTGACTTTAATGACCTCATGACCTTGTGTTTGGATGATATTTGCTACCGAGAATCCTAATAAATTATTACGTATGTGTCCTAAGTGCAAGGGTTTATTGGTGTTGGGCGATGAATATTCCAACATGATTTGTTTGCCACTGCTATTTGCTTTTTTGATGCCGTAGTTTGGTTGAGCAACAATTTCTTTAAATTCGTTTAACCAAAAGGTGTTAGCTAATGAAAAATTTAAAAATCCTTTGACAACATTAAAATTAATGATGTTCGCATTTTCTTTTAAAAGCATGTCGCCAATCAGTTTGCCTGTTTGTTCGGGAGTTGCTTTAGCAGCTTTAATAAATGGAAAGGTTACTAATGTGTAATCGCCTTCAAATTCTTTTTTCGTTTTTTGTAAAACAATACTTTCTGGAGTGGTTGCTAATTCGAATAAGTGATTAACAACAACGGATATGGTTTGTGATAAATAAGATTCAATGTTCATGGCTTAAAAATACAAAATTTTAATTTTATATTTACCTTATGATTATAGATTTAAGAAGCGACACTGTTACCGTTCCGAGTAA
>CANLAV010000153.1 GCA_947487905.1 Bacteroidota bacterium
GCTATCGAACGCGGCCGACAAGAATACAAAAAAGCTATTCAAACTTTACAAAAATGCTTAGATACTGGTAACTGGCACGGCTATACTGAAGATAAGAAAATACATATTATTTCACTGCCTACGTGGGCTAAATAAATTTTAATTATGGAAAAATTATATTTAGGAATTGGAGATGGAGATGTTCAAACATTTTAATTTAGAACTCCGTATGATTTAATAGATTATCTTATTGAAATTGAAAATTCATTTAAAAATATTGTTTGGCTTTTTTGTTTAGAAAATGAAATTTTTATATCTGAAAGCTTTGATACTTTTTTTACTTTTATAGGTGAATATATTGGAGCAGAAAATGAAAGCGAATTAGATTTAGAATATGCTGATATTACTGAATATTATTTACAAGAATATCAAAGTTATGAAGATGCTTATGCAGTAGCATTGGATATGAGAGAAGGTAATAAATTACAATTTAATAAATAACAAACCATTATGACACAACTAACAAAACTTCCAACTCTACAGGAACTTATGACTGACAGCGTAGACAGTCTAAAACAAAACGCGCTAACTGTATTGCTAAATCAAGATCCACCTGCAAAGTGGCTTGTGCAACATCCTATGATTCGCGATTATAGATATATTCCGATTGAGAAAATAGAATTTCTACTTACTAAAATTTATCCGCGTTGGTGGGTTGAAATTCGCAACACACAGATAGTAGCTAACTCAGTTGTTGTAACTATTCGCTTGCACGTTATTAACCCGATAACAGGCGAAACAGAATGGCAGGATGGCATTGGTGCCGCACCTGTACAGACAGATAAAGGTGCTGGTGCAACTGATTGGAATGCTGTTAAAACCGATGGCGTGCAAAAAGCCGCACCTGCTGCTGAAACATATGCCGTTAAAGACGCAGCTGAAAAGTTTGGTAAAATATTCGGTCGAGATGTTGCACGCAAAAGCACAATGAATTATACTGATTTGCTAAGAAAAAGCGATTTTAATAGTGAATTAGAAAAATAATTTATCTCAGCAAAATGTGTAAAAAAAATGTAGTTTTGGCTTGATATAAAATATTTAAGCCCGGTGTAATAATCGGGCTAATTTTTAAAAATATAAAATTATGAATGAAATATTATATGCTTATGCAAAAAACAATAATGGAGAATTTGTAAACATTAAAGATGCTAATAGAGAAAATTTTTATTATTTAGAATCAGAATCTAATGAAAAAGCTGAAATGATTGTAGTTCAAGGTGAAAAATTACAATGGCATTTTAGAAGTAAAGTAAAAAACATAGCTATTAGAATGACAGCTGAACATATAAATTTACAAGCTGAAATATCAAAAAATTTATCATTTTATTGCCAAGATTTAGGAAGTACAATAAATGGCAAAAAATCAATAATTGAATATAGGCTTAGTAATAATAGAATAGTTGATGTTGCTTTTTTTGACGATAATAATGATTTTCTTTGTGGTATAGAAGTAGTGCATAGTAATGATATCAACAATGAAAAATACAAAGACTTATATGAATCAAATTATTTAATTTTTAAAGTTTATACAGATGCTCCAAAAAGATTTATATTTATTAATAACTCAAAAATTGACAGAGAATCTTTGTCAGAAGCTAAAAAAAAAGCAATATATGAATTTGCAGAATATAAGCAACAATGGAAAAAACAGATGGATGAAAATAACAAATCATTATCAAAAAATTGCAAATCAATTAAGTCAGACTATAACACATTACGAAGCCTTGACGAAAATAAAAATGCAAGAATCCGAAATGAATATAAAAAACTTATTGCAGAAGAAAATGATATTAGAAATGAAGTATACAATCTTACATCAGGAATCTACAAACAAGGAAATTATTTTGATAGAGAACAATTTATTAAATCTGAATTGCAAAAAACTGAAGGAGAGGAAGGCGAACTTATTAGAGACATTGAACAAATTACAAAACAAATCAACGCTTTTTTAACTTTTACTTGAAACTATCAACTTTTAATTCTACCTTTGCATATCAGCGGCTAACCGCTAAACCGCTGTTCTACTAAGTGCAGCGGTTTTTTTATTTGAAATGTTAACAGATGTTACAGCAAGTGTAACACATAAAAAGTTGAAAATCATAGTAAGTTACGTGTTAACAGATGTTACATTAAAACACTTCGCATATACACACATACATACATGTGTGAATCAATATTTAAAACACGCACATATATGTAATAATTAGCGTAACATGTGTAACATTGTAACATAGTATGATTATCAATTACTTATATGTTACAGTAAGTGTAACAAGTGTTAACAATAATAATATAAATAATAAATAATATAAAATAATAAATAAACTTTAATATAGAAATAGGCTTAAAACGAATTTAAACGGCATTTTAAAGCATTTTTATAGTAAAGTGATATATAGACACCAATTATCAAAAAAAGTTGCTTAAAACGAAAATATGAAAGAAACAGGTAGACCAATGAAATTCAAATCACCTGATGAATTGCAAAAAAAAATTGAATCTTACTTTGATTGGTGCGATTCACGAACACGAATTAAACATCTTGTTACTAAAGATGGTGTTCAAGAAGTTGTCGAAAGTTTTCCGAGACCTTATACGGTTGAAGGGCTTGCTGTTTACTTAGATACATGCCGCGATACTTTGATAAATTATTCTAACAAAGAAGCCTTTTTCGACATTATTAAACGCGCAAAGCAGAAAATACTGGCTAACAAGGTTGAAGGCGGATTAGATAGAACCTATGATATGGGTGTTGCTAAGTTTATGTTGATCAATAATTACGGCTTTAAGGATAAGCACGAAACAACTGAGGACGACAAAAACATAAACATCAACATTCAATATCCACCTGAAGCTAAGTAGTGCCGCGCAACATAAACATACAGCTTTACAGGCCGCATTTAGGTCAACAGCGAATCTTAGATAATAAGCGTAGGTTTAACTGTATTGTTTGCGCGCGTAGGTTCGGCAAAACTGAATTGATAACATCGGTTGCATTACCGCTTATATCACCTGCAGTATTTGAAGGTAAGTTTGTTGGTATCTTTGTCGATGACTTTAAAGATTTTGCGCAAAGCTGGAATAAGATAGTTGATACTTACAAAACTATTTCTGAGGGCGGAATCATTAAACACAAAGATGAAACTTCAAAGATAATGCAGTTTCTTAATGGCGGTGTTTTAGAAGTGTGGTCTATTGGCGATGAAGGGCGAAAAGATAAAGGTCGCGGCCGAAAGTATCACCGGGTTATCTATGAAGAAACACAAAAGATACCAAGCCACATATTAGAGTACCATTGGAAGACAGTTTCACGCCCAACGCTAACAGATTACAAAGGTGAAGCGTTTTTTATTGGCACAGCAGCAGGTAAAGATAACTACTGGTATGAACTATGCCGCAATGGTGCTATATCTGGTAATGTAGAAAAGAATTGTTACGGCGATATTGATCTACCTCAAAGCGAAAACGGCAGCGATAGTTGGATAACATTCCGAATGGAAACAACCGACAACCCGGCTATTGATCCCGATGAAGTTGCAGATGCCAGCCGTGACTTAGATCGCCTAACGTTTGAACAGGAATACAAATCTGTATTTGTTGACTATTCAGGTGAAGCTTGGGTATATGTGCTAAAGGACAAAAGCATTCAACAAAAAGTATTTCAGCCTTCAAAGAAAACAAATCTTGAAGGCGAACAAATATATATTAGCTTTGACTTTAATAAGATACCAATGACGGCCGCGGTGATGAAAAAAACAATACTACCTGCGGATGTTAGCGCAAAGTCAAGGTATAAGTACGGCGTTCACATTATTAAAGAGTTCAAAATTGGCAGCGAAGAACGCGGCGAAGCTTCAATATATGACACTTGCCAAGCTGTACGTGAATGGGTATTCACAGAAACTGGTAAGAAGATCGGGCGATGGGAAAATACAGAATTTCCCTGCACAATTCCATTCTTAATTACGGGCGATGCATCGGGTGATCGTAGTGATGGAAGACAGCGCGTTTCAAAAACCTACTACGAAATTATACAAGAAGAACTGCAATTGCCTGCACGTTTTTTTGTTGTGCCAAAGGCGAATCCCCTTCACGCTGAAAGTTACGTTCAAACAAATACTATTATTAGCATGTGCCCAGATTTCCAAATCTATGAAGACAAATGCCCGGGTTTACGTATGGATTGTCTTAGAATCAAATCTGATAACAGCAGGCGCATAATTAAGGGCAAAGGCGAAGAGCGACAAGCTGACTTACTTGACAACCTTAGATATTTGTTGAATACATTTTGTAAAGACATAAAACTATAATCCCCAAAGTTATGTTATATCGCCCCAAGATAAAAGTTTATTCACAATCTGATA
>CANLAV010000154.1 GCA_947487905.1 Bacteroidota bacterium
ATAAGTACGTTTCGCATCTTTGGTGTTAACTGTTAAATAATAAATGCCATTTGATAATTCTGAAATATCAATTGACTTTGTAACAAAAATATTTCCTTCTGCTTTATCTTCATATACTAATCTTCCATCAATCGACATAACTGAAATTTGAGCATTAATATCAGAACTTGCATTAATTTCTAATGTAAATAACCCAGAGTTTGGATTTGGATACACATTCAATCCTAAAGTACTTTCAATTTCATCAACCCCAACACAGGCATTAACAATTAATGTATCTTTTCCTAATCCACTGCAACCATTTGCAGCTGTGTAACTATAAAAAATAAGGTAAGTGCCTTGTCCCGCTGCATTTGGGTTAAAATTAGTGCCAGAAACACCAGATCCAATATATGTTCCGCCAGAAGGAGTCCCTTCAGTTAATAACCTTGTTGTTTCTGTAGGACAAAAACGCGTTTGACCACCAAAAATTAAACTTACAGAAGGCGTAGGTCTTGAAGTCACATTAATCACATCAGATTTTTGACAAGAAGTCGTATTTGTAACAATAACTGAATAAGTCCCAGGCGTTCCAACTGATAAAGTAGATGTAGTGGCTCCTGTACTCCATAAATAAGTGCTACCTGGATTACCAGCATAAAGCGTGACTGTTTTTCCTGAACAAAACGTTGTATCAGAACCCAAAGTCACAATTGGAAATACCCCTACAGTAACAATAACAGAATCCGTATTTGAGCATCCGTTCGAATTTGTTCCTCTTACCCAATAATTACCGTATGTAGAGACATTAATTGTAGATGTAATTGCTCCTGTGCTCCATAAAAAACTTGCAGCAGAAGTACTCGCATTTAACATTAATGGTAAAACGCATACAGAAGTGTCGTTTCCTAAACTAGGAGTAGGAGTTGGTTTGATATGAATATTCACTAAATCATAACTAGTACATCCAGATTTATTTGCACTCACAGTATAGTTTTGAGACGCTAAAAGATTTGCAGTTGGATTGGAAACACTAGCTGAAGATAAGCCTATAGCTGGAGACCAAGAATAGGTTACAACAGCAGGTTGACCAAAATAAATATTTGGTCGCTGAGAAGCCAAACTTGTTGATGATAAAGTAGTGCAAACACCACTAATATCAGCACTATACCAGACACTTGAAATAAAAGGAGTAGCAGATTGTTGTACAGAAACGTTATTTGAAAAAGATGAATTATTAAAACAAGTCTCTAAAATAATGTTTGAAACACCATCCCAAACAAAAGCCGAAGAAAGAGTATGTGTATTTAATCCTAAAACTGGAGTATAACTAGCAACAGAAAAATAAGTAGTTAAGCCAGCCGTTGTAAAAGAAGTTATAGATGTAACGGTTGTGCTAGCCATTGACATATTGTAATTAGTTAATGCAGCAGAAGCATTTAAATTAGTGGTATTAAAACCAATGGTTGTAAAATTTCCAGCATTTAATCCAGCGGCTGTTAATTCAGACGCTAATATCAAAAATTGATGCTTCGAACCCCAATCAAAATTACCGTAAGGAGTAGGGAAAGTATAGGCTAAATTAGTCAACAACCCATTACCGACCTTTTTAATAGCTTTATAATTAGAATTAAGTAAAACGGGCACTCCCAAACAAACACTATCATTAGGGGAAATAGTTGTTGTAAAATAGGGGACTTTATTAATTGAGGAAACGACTGTATCATTGATTGCAGCTCCATCACCTATTACCCTTGTATAACCTTTAAAGTTATATAAACCAACAGTATTCATATTAAAAGTATTTGTAACTGTATAATCTCTGGATGAAAAAGTTCCTAAAGTACCAGAAGAAACAGCCACTGTATAAGTTCCAACCACTGCTCCAGAAGTTTTTACAGTTACTGTTGTAGGATTGGTTGCGAAATTAGCTATCGCTGAACCATAATTTGTAACGCGAGCCACAATGGTATCATTACCAAAACATTCTCTTAAGCTTGTCGGTTTAACAATAGCACTAACACCTAAATCAAGAGGTGATGGCAATAAAATATTAATGTTATAATCTTCTACCTCTCCCCAAAATGGATTAGTACAAGGCGTTGGAGCCACACTTGTTTCTGATTCCATAACACGCATACGGGTAACACCAGGCAAAGCAGTAATAGGAATAGTAACACCACCTGCCGCAGAAACTACTGCCCCAGCAACCGGAAACGCCGTATATGGAGACGTATAAACTTCCTCACCTGTATCAAAAAAATCACCATCCTGATTCCAATCAATCCAAACTCTAACAATTCCTGAATAACCAAATGTACCGCACATTCCTACAGTGACTGATAAAGGATAATTCATACCTAAAGATACAACAGGGGCAGGAACTAATGTTGTATAATTATTATATAATGACACAGATGATCCTGGGCCACCAATGGATGTACAAGTGGTGGTATTAGACATTGAGGCAAAGGTAACGTTGAATATTTCATCATCACCGGTAAACAAAGCAGCAGCAGAACAATATACTTGGGCTTTTAGATTATTAAAAGTTAACAATCCCGCAAAAATCAAAACTAATTTTGATGTATGTAACTTTGCCTTAAAAAAAGAAGTGTAATGTTTTTTCATGCTTAAATAGTTTATTTAATTAAATAGTTATAAAAACAAAAATATACCAATTTTTTAATAATTCCAAAATAATAGTTGAACAAAATAATGGTTTTATTTTATTCCTGAATTTATAATGTGAATATGTCATATAAATAGTAATTTTGCGTTATGAATTCAATTATTGTGTTATTTCTAAATTTAGGTGGTGGCGAAGTAGTGATGATATTACTAGTTGTTTTACTATTATTTGGCGGAAAAGGAGTGCCAAATTTGGCAAAATCTTTGGGTAAAGGCATTAGAGAATTTAAAGATGCAGCAAATGGCTTGCAAAAAGATTTACAAGATAATACCGGAAACATAACGTCCACCATTCAAGAGCATATTCAGGATGTAAAAAAAGAAGTAGATCGTGTTTCGGATCCAAATAAGTAAATTACAGATTGTGTTTAAAACCTATTATCATTTGTTTTTAATTATACCATTGTCAATTTTTATTTCTTGCAAAAGCGATAACGGAACGACTGATTCAACCTCTAAAATTGATAAGGTAAAAATAAATCAACAGTTTATTAAAGTAAATCAGCAAATTGTAACAAAAGAGAATGATGAAATGGATTATTATCAAAAATCACATCAATTCCCCTTTGTCAAAACAAATTTCGGCGTAAGGTATTATGTTTACAAACCTTCTATTACCGGAGATTCAATAGCTAACGGAGATGTTGTAACTATAAATTATACATTGTCTTTATTAGATGGGACGATTTGTTATTCATCAACAACAGATGGAGAAAAGCAATTTAAAGTTGGAATGCAAGATGTAGAAGATGGATTACATAAAGCGATATTAAAATTAAAACAAGGCGATAAAGCTCTTTTATTAATTCCTTCGCATTTGGCTCACGGACTGCTTGGCGATTCGAAAAAAGTTCCACCGCAATCCCCTATTTTATATGATATTGAAATCTTGCAATTAAGTAAATCAAGCTTATCTCATGACGGAAAATAAAGTCATTAATAAATTAAGAGTTGTATTTCGTAAAATAGCAGGCGTTTATAAACTTCTTTTAATCCTTATTTTGACATTATTTAGTTGTTCAAAATCTACTTCTTCCTTTAAAATCAACAAAGATACGAATGGAATTTATTTTCATTTAATTGCAATTGGGGACGGAGAAAAAAAACCAAACTTAAACTCCATTTTACAATTAGAAATAGAACTAAAAACACTTGCCGATTCAGCATTTTTTAATTCAAAAAATAATACAAGAAATGGGCTGTTTATCGACTTAAAAAAACCACTCATAGAAAAATACTTTAATTCATACTTTTTGCAATTATCCGAAGGTGATAGTGTTACTTTTTTGAGTCCACCTACTCTATTTTTTAAAACTTTTTTTGATACATCTGTTCCTTTTTTTTGCTCAAAAGACAGTCTAATTCAATTCAATATGAAACTAATTTCTATTCTTAATAAGACTCAATATGAGGCATTCATTCAAGAATCTGAAAGTGAGGGAAAAACCTCAGAATTAAAAAAAATAACTGATTTTATTGCTTTACATTATCCACACACAACACCTCAGCCAAATGGGATTTACCAGCTCGAAAAGAAAGAAACAAAAAATGAACAGGTAAAAATAGGAAACAAGATTACTATCAGTTACCAAGGTTTTTATTTAGATGAAAAACCTTTAGATGTGCAACCACAAAAATTAGAATTTATCTACGGAACTCCTGACCAAATTATAAAAGGGTTAAATATTGTTATAGGAACATTAAAAAAAGGTGAATTTTCAAA
>CANLAV010000155.1 GCA_947487905.1 Bacteroidota bacterium
ATCGTAACGCCATTAAAAGATAGAATAGGTTCACAAATATTAACTCATTACCCGGAAACGATTGAAATAGCTCGTATGATTACGGCTCAAGAAGCCAAGCTGAATGACATGCAAACGAATTCAGTGTATGTTCCATCATTAGCAAAAGATATTTTAGAACAAATTGGTTTCGAAGCGCGTGAAAGTGAATTCATAGATAGCAAAAGTGGTGTAAGTGCGCGAATGAGTATAACAGCTTACGAAAATTTAATTAGCACCGCTGAGCGAAGATCATTAAAATTAGGGATTGATAAAACGTCTGTACGATTAGCCGATTTCATGGGTATTATTCCTGCTATTACAGGAAAGGTAGAATTGGTCTATGAAGGAGAACAAGAAGGTGCTGCGAGTGTGGCGCAAAAATTAATTTCTGATGCAGTGTTTACGTTGTTTCCTGGGTATTTTCCTAAAATAGAAAAGCTAGAAAAAGACCCAACAAAAAGTATCTACGCTCCTATTATGGAATGGTTTGCCAATGAACTTGGCATAGAATTATTGGATGATGCTAGTGATGAAGAGTATAAAAAAGAATTAGATTCGATAAAACCATTAAACGATTTGATTAAAAAATACCAGCCAGATGCAAGCAAAGAAGATACTTACTTTTTAAAAGAGTTTGTACTTTGGGCCTTGGTTGAAAATAAAAAACTAAGTAAGGATAGATTTACAGAAGGATTTCAGTTTAATGATTTATTCAAGAGGTAAATCAATCTCATGTTGAACTTTTGCTAAGCGCACCAAAATGAAAAGAATAGCAGTTAATTGCTCATACCTTATTTTAGTCAATCGATACTTTTCTAAAAAGAAAATTTTATCTTTATCAGAAAATGGCAAATGCCCGATGAAATTATGTTGAAACAAATAAAAGTGTCGGTGTTAATGACTGTTTTTAACACTAATTTAGTGTACACAAAAAGAGCAATAGACTCGGTGCTAAATCAAGATTTTCAAGATTTTGAGCTGATAATTATTGACGATGGTAGCAAGGAAAACAACAGAGAATCCTTAATGGATTATGTTGAAAAATTCGAGGACAAAATCAGCTATATCCGTCACAGCAACCGTGGACAATCAGAATCCGTAAACCGTGGCGTTTTATATAGCTTAGGAGAATACATTACCATTATAGACAGCGACGACGAATACAAATCGAATCATTTGAGCACTTGCTTAAAAGAAATAAATGAATTGGACTTAATTTGTTCAACCACAGAAACAATAGTTGATGACGATAACGATTATTACGTGCCCGACAAAAACGACCAAACGAAACTCATACATTTAGATGAAGTCATTTTGTTTGGCACCTTATTCGGAAGGAAAAAAGTATTTACTACAATTGATTTCAAAACGGGGTTCGCTGCCGATGCCGATTTTTATGAACAGGCCAATAAACTATTCCGTGTAAAAAAACTAGACTTGCGTACCTATGTTTATCACAGAAATATTCCGAATAGTATTTGTGCCACTATCAAAAAAGCTAATCTGATTAAACCTTAAATATGACTTTTGAATCGCCATTTACTCAGATAGATACTAATTTAGTAATGGCTTGTCACATTACTGGTGTGCATGATGTAAATCGCAACACGATTCTTTTAGATGATTCTTACAAATTAGTTAAAGATTGGGCTGAATCCATTACTGCTGCAAACCTAAAAGGTATAATTTTTCATAATAACTTCTCAGAAGAAACATGTAAATCGTTTGAAAACGAAAAGATTTCCTTCATTAAAATCGCATACGACTCACAATTCAATCCTAATGTTTATCGTTATTTTGTTTACCGTAATTTTTTACAGCAACATATCAAACAGATCAAAGGCGTTTTTATGACTGATATTACCGATGTTGTGCTCGTTAATAATCCATTTATAGACACCCTTTTTATTGAAAATCCAACTTCTCTTTTTTGTGGCGACGAACCTAAAACCTTGCACAACGATTGGATGATTGCTCATAGTGAAAATTTGCGAAAAAACATTCAAGATTATGCCGCATACGAAAGCACATTTAGAGATGAGTCCTTGTTGAACTGTGGAATTATTGGAGGTTCAGCTTCATTAATATTAGATTTTTTACAACAACTTTCAGCGATTCATCAACAGTCAAATCGAGAAAATAAAACGGCTTATACTGGCGACATGGGTGCATTCAATTATTTAGTTCGTACCCAATTTAATTATCAACTCATACATGGAGCACCAGTAAACACAGTTTTTAAATTGCATGAAAACGAACGAAGCGATTGCTGGTTTAGGCATAAATAATTGAATGCAATTCATTGTAAATTTTACTTTCAGATGAATTAGAAAGTGATTATAAAAAAAGAAAAATGGTGATTGAAGCATACAATTAAATTCGAAATTGTCATTCAATAAGCCGATTTATTATTTATCTAACAAATCCGCTACGTGTTTGTCAATAATAAAAGTAAAATCATTTTCCGAAATGTTTTCTAAATCAACCCAACGCATCGATTGAGCACCTTCTTTTATTTCTTTAAAATCAAACAATTCTGAAGAAATTGAAAAATAAAAGGATTCTGATGGTTTAACTAAATAATAAATACTGATAATTTGACTTTGGTTACTAAAGGCAGAGTTAACAAAAAAATCAGTCGTATAAAAATGAGATAAAATTTCAATATTTAAATTTAACTCCTCTTTAAATTCGCGCATCAAACATTCTTTGGTTCCTTCACCGTATTCCAAACCACCACCAGGAAATTTGGTAATGTTATTTCCTTTGATGTATTCGTCAGAAACCAACACTTTGCCGTTTTGAATTAAAATTCCATATACTCTTACATTAATGTGCGTCATACTACAAAGCTAAACTTTAAGCCATTTAAAAACACAAAAAGTAAAATAGCTTATCAACTACTTTTTGCTGAAATAATTGAAATTAGTAGTAATACCAAAGGTGTGCGCGTTACCCGTCAAGGCATACTTCGAAAAACCATAATTAAAATGAAATTTATACACTTTAAAACAAAAACCAAGTGATAAACCGTTAGCTGTTTTTTTATCGGATAACACCATTTCTTTACCAGTTTTAAAATTATAAGCCACTCGTAAATTAAAGTTTTTGGAGATAACAATTTCTGTTCCTATAACTAAGTGCCTACCAAATTTATCCAATCCCTTTCTGAAATTATCATTTCTAATTTCTCGTTTTGTTTTTACAATGGGTTTATTTGTAAAAGGATCTATGTTCGAATTTTGCACCGAAGGATTATCATAGGTCAAATCCCATTTTAAAAGTTGATCATACAAAACAAGTAATCGAAAAGGAGCTTTGTCTAACTTTTTACTCAAACCAATTTGAACAGTGGAAGGTAATTTTTCTTTCTCTCCAGTTCCCGTGTATGTTCGCCACTGCGATCCGTAATTTTTAGCAAGCAGGGTAACAGTTAAGTTATCTTTTGTGTGATACGTTAAACCAACATCCACAGCACTGCCCAAAGCATAATAACTTTCAAAATGAGAATAAATAGTTTTTAATGTGGCGCCAATTGATAATGTACTATCTTCATTAAATGGTTTGGCAATACTTAAATTTAGTGCGTAATCAGCGGCTTTAAATGTACCTGTTTTAGCGTCATAATCGTCCCTTCCATCAAAATTACCGTAATTAAAATACTGTAAGCCCGCTGCAAAGGTGAATTTATCTTTAACTTGGTGGGCATACATGACATTACCATAACTTAAATCCGAAACATAATTAACATGATTATAGGCTAATTGCTTTTTCATACTTGGATTTAGCAAGGCTGGATTACTTGAGGCTAAATTAACATCATCGTCCCAAATAGCGTTGGTTGCTCCGCCTAATGCTGCAGACCGCGCTGGCACCTGTAAATCAAGCAAACGAAATGCTTTTGTGCCACCAATTTGGGCACGCAAGGTAAATGTTAAACTTAAAAAAATATAAAAGCTAATGAGTTTCACTGTGTATAATTACGAAAAAAAATGAGATATATTGCTTAAGTATAGAAAATAATTTATTGGGAAACTCGTATTTCTTCAATCATTAATTGGATGGTCGTTTGTCCCCTAAATTCATTTTCTTTAATCTTGTAAACGATATCAACTGGGATTTTACGCTGCAAAAAGTTTAAAAAATCACCTTTATTAAACGCAATGGCCTCAATTTTTGTTAATTGTGCATTGGGTTGATAAACCTCTAACTTCAAATGATTTTGCCCAACAATTTTTGCAAATCCAGTATCTAAAACGCCTTTACTATAAAATACAGGGGTCATATTATGTGGCCCATGAGGTGCAAACTGTTTTAAAATAAGAAGCAATTTATCATTGATATC
>CANLAV010000156.1 GCA_947487905.1 Bacteroidota bacterium
ACTAGTGAAATAAAATTAATATGTAACGAAATCGCATCATACTATCAATCCAAAGATTTATCAAAAATTAAATAAATTATTAAAACTATGTTAGACTTAAATCATAAATCAATTTTAATTACAGGCGGAACAGGATCTCTTGGGCAGCAGTTAACCAAAACTATTTTAGAACGTTGGCCATTAGTCAAACGTTTAGTTATTTTATCGCGAGATGAACAAAAACAGTTTCAAATGAATCAAGAATTTCCTGAAACTAAATATGCAGCAATGCGTTATTTTATAGGCGATATAAGAGATTACGATCGATTAGTAAGAGCGTTTGAGGGGATTGAATATATTATTCACACTGCAGCCATGAAGCATGTTCACATTGCTGAATACAATCCTATGGAATGCGTTAAAACAAATGTATTAGGTGCAGAAAATGTAATTAATGCAGCCATGGCTACTGGCGTAAAACATGTGGTTGCACTGTCTACAGATAAAGCGGCAGCTCCAATTAATTTATATGGTGCTACCAAGTTGTGTTCTGATAAATTATTTGTGGCCGCTAATAATATTAAAGGTACACGCGATATTAAATTTTCAGTGGTTCGTTATGGAAATGTAATGGGTTCTAATGGCTCAGTCATCCCATTTTTTTTAAACCGAAAAAAAACAGGTGTGTTACCAATTACTGACCCTACAATGACTCGTTTTAATATTTCATTGCAAGAAGGTGCTGATATGGTTTTACACGCTATGGAAACTGCATGGGGTGGAGAAATTTTTGTTCCAAAAATACCATCTTATAAAATTACTGATGTAGCTGAAGCCATTGGACCAGAGTGTAAACAAGAAATTATTGGAATTCGTCCAGGTGAAAAAATTCACGAAGAAATGATTACCTCTTCCGATTCATTTTCAACTTACGACCTCGGAAAATATTATGCAATATTACCACAAGTTACTAATTGGAACATGAATGATTATATAAATCATTTTAATGCAGCAAAAGTTCCAGATGGGTTTCAATATAACTCTGCCGAAAATACAGAATGGGTTGGTGTTGATGAAATAAGATCGCTTATTGTAAAGTACGTTGATTCAGAATTTAAAGTATAAATATATTATTCATTATTAAGAAGTATAAAAAACGTTACAATGACAGTAAGATATTGTTCAACATGTTTATTTCCAGAAACAAAGCCTGATTTATTTTTTAATGATCAAGGTGTTTGTTCGGCTTGTGTTGCGGCCGAACAAAAGAATATTGATATTGATTGGGAGCAACGAAAAAAAGATTTTAATAGTATTATCAATCACTACAAAAAGAAGGAAGGTGAAGTTGGTTACGATTGTTTAATACCTGTAAGTGGTGGAAAAGACAGCACATATCAAGTGTATTACATGAAAGAAGTTTGTGGTTTAAACCCACTTTGTGTTTGTTTTGAAACAACTAATTTAACGGAACTAGGACAACATAATTTAGATAATATTTCTAAAATGGGTGTTGATTTAATTTATTTCAAAAAAAATTATAATGCTTATAAAAGCATGGTAATAGAAGGTTTTAAACGTGTTGGTGATGAAATGTGGCCTAATCATTTAGGTATTTTTACCATTCCAATTCATTTTGCAGTTAAGTTTAATATTCCTTTAATAATTTGGGGAGAAAATCCTCAGCAAGAATATGGTGGCCCAGTTGAATCTGTTTTAAATAAGCAATTAAATAGAAAATGGCTAGAAGAATTTGGAGGTTTATTAGGGAATAGAATTCAAGATATGATTGGTGTAGATGGTTTAACAGAAAAAGAACTAACACCTTATTTTTATCCAAGTGATGAAGAAATAGAAAAAGTTGGTGTAACTGGTATTTTTCTTGGGCACTATTTTTTTTGGGATGCACGAGCACAATTAGAGATTGTAAAGTCACATGGTTTTAAAGTAAAAGAAGATGGGCCCGTGGAAGGAACATTTACAAACTATGAAAATTTAGATGAAAAAATGCATGGATTGCACGATTATTTAAAGTTTGTGAAATATGGCTTTGGAAGAGCTACCGACCATGCGTGTATTGATATTAGAAATAAACGATTAACACGTGAAGAAGGATTAAAATTAGTAAAGCAGTTTGATGGAAAATACCCACATGATTCAATTAATGAATTTGTAAACTATACGGGTTTGAATAAATCGGAGGTAGATGCAATTATTGATTCTTTTACAAACTCAATTTTATTTGAGCAAGATGAATATGGAAATTTTGTGAGAGATGCTGATGGTAATTTGAAACGAAATTTTGAAATTCAGTAAATGATAGCGATTGTAGATTATGGAATGGGTAATGTGGCTTCAGTACAAAAAGCTCTAAACTTTTTGAATTTACAATCTATTATAACAAATGACCATAAGCTTATCGCTGAATCTAATTATATTGTTTTGCCTGGCGTTGGATCATTTAAACAAGGCATGGCTAATCTAAAAGAACAAAAATTAGACGAACTTCTTACAAAACTTGTAATCAATGAAAAAAAGAATTTTTTAGGAATTTGTTTAGGTATGCAATTAATTGCAGAGTTTGGAAACGAGCCTGAAAAGTGCGATGGTTTAGGTTGGATTAAAGGTGAAGTGAAAAAAATGGAGTCTAACCTTTTACGAATTCCTCAAATGGGTTGGAACGATATTGATATTAAAAATGAAACGTATTTTAATGGAATTTTAAGTAGAGATTTTTATTTCATTCATAGTTATCATTTTGATGTTGCCAATAAAAATGATGTATCTTCTTATGTCAATTATGGTGATAAATTGGTTTCTAGTATTCAACGTGAAAATATTTTCGCCACTCAATTTCATCCAGAAAAAAGTCAGGAAAGCGGGCTTCAACTTTTAAGAAATTATTTTTTAAATGCTAAAAGTTAGAATAATACCAATATTAACGTTTAATGGTTTAGGACTTGTAAAAACAAAAAAATTTTCTAGCCCAAGAATGGTTGGCAATGCAGTTCAGGCGGCGCGTGTTTATAACAGCAGAGGTGTTGATGAACTTATTTTTTTAGATATTTCTGCATCCCAACAAAATCGTAAAATAAATTTGAAGCTTGTTGCTGACGTAATTAAAGAGTGTTATATGCCAGTTGGAATTGGCGGTGGCATATCTAGTATTGACGATATTAATAATTTATTAAAAATTGGAGCAGATAAAGTTATTATAAAAACAAAAGCTTTAATCGACAAAACGTTTATAAAAGAATGCGTTTCTTTTTTCGGAAGTCAATGTATTTCTATTTCAATCGATGCCATTAAAAACGGTGATGACTATTCTATTTTTAACAAACTTAATTTAGAACTTAATTTAGAAGATTTTATAACCGACATGAATGAATGTCATGTTGGTGAATTTGTTGTAACAAGTGTTGATTGTGATGGAATGATGAATGGGTTTGATGTTAATCTTATTAATAGAGTGGCATCAAAAACAAATATTCCAATTATAGCAGTTGGTGGTGGCGGAAATATGACACATTTTAATGATTTGTTTTTGAATTCAACAACAGAAGCAGTTGGTTCTGCAAGTATATTTCATTTTACACAATATACCCCACTTGATATAAAAATGGAACTACAAAAAATAAATAAACCTGTGAGATTGTAATGGAAAAAGAAGGCTCAATAAATAAAAAGTTAAAATCAATTGCCATTATTCCGGCAAGAAACAATAGTAAACGTATTCCTCATAAAAACATAAAACTTTTTTTAGGGAAACCAATTATTGCTTATGTAATTGAAGTAGCTTTAAATTCAGGAATTTTTGATGATGTCATAGTCTCAACTGATTCGCCTGAAATTGCTGAAATTGCTAAAAAATATGGTGCAAGCGTTCCTTTTTTAAGATCAGAAAAAAATGCTGATGATTTCGCAACAACATCTGAAGTTTTGGTAGAGGTTATAAATAAATTGAATGAGAATCATGTGGATGTTACAAATGTATGTTGTATTTATCCTACTGCTGTTTTAATTAATGAGAATCATTTAAAGAAGGCTTGGCGTCAATTTGAAAATGCCGAATTTGATTCCGTTATTTCTGCTACACGTTTTTCGTATCCAATACAAAGAGGTTTTAAAGATTGTAATGGGAAATTAGAAATGCTATGGCCTGAGAATAAAACAAAACGATCGCAAGACTTGGAGGTTATTTATCATGATGCTGGCCAATTTTATTTTTTTGATGTTGAAAATTTCTTAGTAAATCAGCAGTTGTTTACAAATAATACAGGTTATGTTTTACTTTCAGATAATGAGTGTCAGGATATTGATAATCCAGACGATTGGGAAATGGCAGAAATAAAAT
>CANLAV010000157.1 GCA_947487905.1 Bacteroidota bacterium
AACGAACTTGTTTTAAATTCAAAATGATTTCAGTAACATCTTCAACAACGCCCTTAATAGTAGAGAATTCATGATCAACACCTTCAATTTTCACGCTAGTAATTGCATGTCCTTCCAAAGAAGAAAGCATGATACGACGTAAAGAGTTACCTATAGTGATGCCAAAACCTGGTTCTAGAGGACGGAATTCAAATTGTCCTTCGGTTTCAGTCGAGTTAATCATAACAACCTTATCGGGTTTTACGAAATTTAATATTGCCATTTTATTATTTTATATAGGTTAATTAAAAAACTAAATCTTATAATAACTAAGTTACTATTTAGAGTAAAGTTCAACGATTAATTGTTCTTTTATGTTTTCTGGAATTTGAGAACGCTCAGGTACTGAAAGAAACTTTCCAGTAAAAGATGATTTATCAAAATCTAACCAAGAGTATTTGTTAACGTGTCCTGATAGAGCAAGTGTAACAACTTCTAATGATTGAGATTTTTCACGCACTCCAACAACATCACCAGCTTTTAATGTATAAGAAGGGATGTTAACGCTACCACCATTTACCGTAATGTGAGCATGTGTAACCAATTGACGAGATGCACGACGAGAAGGAGCAATACCTAAACGGTAAACAACATTATCTAAACGTGATTCGATTAATTGTAATAATACTTCACCAGTAATGCCATGTGCACGAACTGCTCTATCAAAAGTCAAAGAAAACTGCTTTTCCAAAATACCATAAGTGTATTTCGCTTTTTGCTTTTCCATTAATTGGATAGCATATTCTGATTTTTTTCCTTTTTTCTTTGTATTACCGTGTTGCCCAGGAGGGTAATTCTTTTTCTCTAATGCTTTATCTGGACCAAAAATTGGCTCTCTGAACTTTCTTGCAATTTTTGATTTAGGACCTGTATATCTTGCCATTTTATTTATTAATTTCTATTATTTACTAATTTTATTATTGTGTCTTTTCTAACTTTTACATTAAAGATTAGCAACGACGACGTTTTGGTGGACGACACCCGTTGTGAGGCATAGGAGTAATATCAACAATTTCAGTCACTTCAATTCCTGATGTTGAGATTGTTCTAATTGCTGATTCACGACCTGCTCCTGGACCTTTTACATACACTTTTACTTTACGTAGACCTAAGACTGCTGCTACTTTAGAGCAATCAGCTGCTGCTAATTGAGCAGCGTAAGGAGTGTTTTTCTTTGAACCACGAAATCCCATTTTACCAGCACTAGACCAAGAAATAACTTGACCAGCATTGTTTGTTAATGAGATGATGATGTTATTGAATGTAGCGTTTAAGTGAGCCTCTCCAACTGCTTCTACCTTTACTACTCTTTTTTTCGCTTTAGCTTTTGAAGCTGCTACTGCTGATGATTGTTTAGCCATTATAATTAAATACTTGTTTATTTATTACTTAGTAACTTTTTTCTTATTTGCAACTGTCTTACGCTTACCTTTACGAGTACGTGCATTCGTTTTTGTTCTTTGTCCACGAACTGGTAAACCCAAACGGTGGCGAATACCACGTTGTGATCCAATATCCGTTAAACGTTTAATATGTAAAGCAACTTCTGAACGAAGTCCTCCTTCTACTTTAAAATTGTCATTAACAATTTTACGAATAGCGTTTTGCTCATCATCATTCCATTCATTAACTTTTTTATTAAAGTCAATATTTGCTTCTGTTAAGATGCGTTGAGCTCTGCTACGTCCGATACCAAAAATGTAGGTTAATCCTATTTCTCCTCTTTTATTTTTCGGTAAATCAATTCCTGCAATACGTGCCATTATTTATATAGTTTGTTTTAAAGTTCGCGAAAATACGCAATTTATTTTTGTCTTTGTTTAAATTTAGGGTTTTTTTTGTTTATTATGTACAATTTCCCTTTTCTACGCACAATTTTACAATCGACGCTACGTTTTTTGATGGATGCTCTAACTTTCATTTCAATTAGTTATTTGTCTTAAATTTATTATTGTTATTCTGAAATTCTTATTTATATCGGTATGTTATTCGTCCTTTTGATAAATCGTAAGGACTCATTTCCAACTTCACTTTATCCCCTGTTAATATTTTTATATAGTGCATTCTCATTTTACCAGAAATATGTGCAATCAAAGTATGTCCATTCTCCAGTTCAACTCTAAACATGGCATTACTCAATGATTCGAGGATAACTCCATCTAATTCAATGTTTGCTTGTTTTGCCATATTACGCTTGTTGCATTGTCATTTGGTTACTACTTCTACCCTTCACTCTTCCGTTTTTCATTAAACCATCATAATGACGATTTAATAAATAAGTTTCAATTTGTTGTAATGTATCTAAAACGACACCCACTAAAATTAATAAAGATGTTCCTCCAAAAAAGTCTGCGAAAGCACTATTAATACCTAATTTAAGAGCAAATGCTGGTAAAATTGCCACGAATGCTAAGAATATAGATCCTGGTAAAGTAATACGAGACATAACTTGATCAATGAATTCAGCGGTACTTTTTCCAGGCTTAATACCAGGAACGAAACCACCATTTTTCTTCATATCATCCGCTAACTGATTAGGATTAATCATAATAGCTGTATAAAAATAAGTAAAAGCAATAATCAAACTTGCAAATATGAAATTATACCAAAACCCATATCTATCAGCAAATACTCCACCAGTGCCACCAGACATGCTTGAAACTGCTGAAGGAATAAACATGATTGCTTGTGCGAAAATGATTGGCATAACGCCCGCAGCGTTCACTTTTAAAGGTAAATACTGACGAACACCTCCTACTTGTTTGTTTCCAACTATTTTCTTGGCGTATTGAACTGGAATTCGTCTCGTGCCTTGAACCAATAATATACAACTTATAATAATAAACAATAAGAAAACAATTTCAATTAAGAACATAATTAAACCGCCACCTGCGCTTTCTAAACGAGCACCAAACTCAGAAGTAATAGCAAAAGGTAAGCGAGAAATAATTCCAATCATAATTAAAATTGAGATACCATTTCCAATGCCTTTATCAGTAATTCTTTCACCTAACCACATAATAAACATAGTTCCTGCAACTAAAATAATGGTTGATTGAATTCCAAACCAAGTTGGGTCAATCCCAACAACACCAGGCTTAGTATATACTTGAGCAGCTAAATAACCAGGAGCTTGAACTGCAGTAACTGCAACCGTTAAGAAACGAGTGTATTGATTAATTTTTTTACGTCCGCTTTCTCCTTCTTTTTGCATCTTTTGAAAATATGGAACAGCCATACCTAACAATTGAATAATAATCGAAGCCGTAATGTAAGGCATAATACCCAAACCAAAAATGGAAGCTCTACTAAAAGCGCCACCAGCAAAGGCGTTTATTAAGGCTATAATTCCTCCATCATTTGCTGAGTTTGCATTTGCCTCTGCTAACACTTGAGTATTAATTCCTGGCAAAACAACATAGGAACCTAAACGATAGATAAGAATCAAACCAAGGGTTGTTAAAATCCTTTGTTTTAATTCTTCTATCTTCCAAATGTTTTGGAGTGTTTCTAAAAAACGCTTCATATACTAATTTAAATTTCTACTAATTATAACTCTGTTGCAACTCCACCTTTAGCTTCAATAGCTGCTTTAGCTGTTGCTGTAAACGCGTGAACTGTAATATTTACTTTAGATTTTAACTCGCCTCGTCCTAAGATTTTAATTAAATCCGTTTTTGAAGCTACTCCATTTTGAATTAAAACTTCTCTTGTGATTTCTGTGATGTTTTTGGCATCGACAATACGTTGGATAGCATCTAAATTCACACCAGTGTGTTCAATACGATTGATGTTTTTAAATCCGAATTTAGGAACACGACGTTGTAAAGGCATTTGACCACCTTCAAAACCACGTTTTTTAGAGTGACCAGAACGAGATTGAGCACCTTTATGTCCACGTGTAGCTGTTCCGCCACCGCCGGAACCTTGTCCACGACCTCTTCTGTAATTATTTTGAACTGAACCTTCTGCAGGTGATAATGTATTTAATTTCATTTTAATATCTTTTTAATATTTAAATATTCTCTACTGTAACTAAATGAGCGACAGCATTTATCATTCCTTGTATTTGAGGAGTAACCTCTTTTACAACACTATGATTTAATTTTTTTAATCCTAAAGCTTGAACTGTAGCTCTTTGTCTAACGTTTCTTTTAATGAAACTTTTGGTTAGTGTTACTTTTACTTGTGCCATCTTTTCTTAATATTATCCGTTA
>CANLAV010000158.1 GCA_947487905.1 Bacteroidota bacterium
AAATGTGGTTATAATGCCATTAATTGAAAATTAAAATCGTTTTTATGTTTGTGATTTATTTAAATATATTAATCAAAATAAGTTATTCCTAATTATTTATTTAATTTTAATTTAACACGTTGATTTTCAGATTCACTATTTTCAATTTATTCCATAATTGATATCATTCCATTTCAAATCAGATTCTTTAAAATCGAAACCAGTTTTTTTCCAAAAATCGACTTCATTATTTCCAAGCAAAGCAACCGTGCCATAAAAATTAACCCAAAGTATGGGCATCTTCTTATGAAATACAATAAAAGGGGAAATAATGGACGTTTCTTCCAATTCTTCCTTCCAGGTCGTTCTCAGTTCATCTATAACTTCACTTGTTAATTTATACTTAAAGCAAACCGAGTTATAGGTGTTTTTTGTTAAAAACGGCCTTAAAGAAACACTTCGCTCTATTGGCTGTTGACTTTTAAAAAAATTAACAGGTTTACTGAGCAGCTCGTTTATTTTTAGTCTATTTTCAGAATCAGAATTATTCCACAGCTCTTCAACTACCTCAATCGTTGTTTCATTTGTGTCTAATGAATTAACCAATAAATCCCATTTTGTTAATTCTCCCGAAAAAAATGGACTTTCTTCACTGTAATACTTCTTTTCCATAATGTTTAATCTGCTTCGTTAAAGTTAAATTGAATACTATAGTCCACTAATTTTAAATGACTGATTTGTTTGGCAGCAAGTTTTAATTTTTGAGAAAATCCACTTGCCACAATAATGCCTCGTACTTCACAAGCACCCGTATTTTTAACTGATTCCATCAAGGCCAAGGTATTTGCAATCACATCATCGTTTGCATCAAAGGCGCATATTTTAATGATGACTTTTTTATTTAACTGATCTTGAGCTAAAATGTCTATTGCTCCTACTTTGGTTTTACGTTCCGATCCGTTATCAATAATAGAAAGTCCTTCTTCTAATTTACTAATTGTTTTTCGCAAGCTTGATTGAAGCGCTCGTTCTACGTTAGCCATAATTTCAGCTAACTCATTTTGCTTATTATCTAATGAAGGCGTTTCACTTTCATAGTCTTGCAAAAAATCTTGCGCATAATCGTAGCTACCAGTAATTGGTTTCACAATAAAAACTTCGTTTTCCATTATTCTTAATAACCAACCAAGTTGGTGCAACTCTCTTCTCAATTCGTGAGATGTTTTATTGGCATCAAAATCATTTGGTAATTGGTTTAAGTTTTCTCTTACCCAACTTTTTAATGGAAACTGAATAGGTTCGTTATTTTCATTCGGAATGATGACATAGTGTTTTTGCATATGGTGAGACTTATAGATTTATTATTTCTTAAAATATTTCGGTTCCGTATCTGATAAAAAAAGATATACACCCGGCAAGTTTGGAATTACTTTTGTTTCATCATAAGATAATGGAGGGCAATCAATCAATATTTTAAATAATTCTTCATATCTATCTTTAGTTTTTATATCCCAGCTACCTTTGTTTATATTAAAAAGTGTTGGGGGATTTATTTTCTGAATGGCAAAAAACTGAAAATCCTTTGCTTCAGCAGCTGAAATACAATTAACATACTTCCATTTTCCACTACGCATGTATTCATTAATATGATTTTCGCCAAAACTTGGATCAATTAAATCTAACCTTGTTTTTGCACTGCCTTTTTCTCGCGTTGTTGTTGATAAATTATATCCAATATTTTTAGCAACATGCTTACGTAATGAAGAACCTTCGACATTGCCACTGCAGTGTTGGTTTCTTATTCTGGTTTTTATTTTTGAGCCATCTCCAATATAAATGTTCATTTTCATAATTTTATTTTTTTAGTTTATAATTTAAATTTATACTTTATTTTTCAATTTTCTACTTCTTTAATAACTGCATCCAATGCTCCCAAATAATAACCATTGCCAAGGTATCTAATCTGCAATATTCTAATAACGCTTTTTTGTATTTTTCTTTTACATTGTTATTATTTCTGTTTAATCCATATACCATGTCTTGGTAGGCTTTCATCGCGCCAGAACCATCTTTTACTTTTATTTTTTGTCCATCAAATTCAACGGCTACCTCAGGTAAAATGTCATACGGATTGATGGTGTTTCCTGCTTCATCTTTTTTAAATAAACCAACATCACTCAATAAGTCTTCTACTTGCTTAGATTTATTAGATTCTAAAACAGCTGGCAAAACAACCTTGATAGAGGTTCTTCCTCCCATTCGCGGATGAAAATAAAATTCTTTGGCCCAATCATGCATATCAATCATGCGGTTAAACGAATCATTCTTATCTACAATTATTAAACCATCTAACCATGTTTTTAATGCTGGATCAAAATCTTCTGTTTCTAATATCGCATTTAAAATTGACTTCAATTGCGTGTTTTCATATTTACTCCAGGTCATCACACTGCCTTCGTTACCAATGCAATTTTTTAACTGATTGGCAAATTCCAAATTAGGATACAATGTGTCTGTGTTTATCCATTCGTAATGTTTTGGTTTGGCACCAGGCGAATCTATGGTGTGACAACTCCACTGAAAAATAACATTCTCGTAGCAGCGCATGTCCTTATGATATGGAAATGCCATTTGCGACGTCTCAAAATCAATGAAATGCAAAGGGTATTTTACATTGCTATTTTGTATTTCATCTTTCAATTCATCCAATAAAAATTCTTCCTTTTTAGTTAATTGATAAAACGGACGATTGGAATAAAACGGTGTTCCATCCGGTTTAGTAACCGCAGTTAGTGGCACTTCTTCTAAAGCTGTTTTTCCTTGTTCAATTAGGAAATTGATAATGTTATCTCTTTTATTATTGATATTACCTAATTGAGCTAAATCTAAAATAAATGGATTGTCATATAAAGCTAGTTTTCCCCAACATTCTAAAAAACCATTTTTCTCAACATCAGCCTTCACTTTAAATTCACATCCTCTGCAGGTATAATTGATGGGTGCATGTATTTTTGTATTACTTACTATGCTTTCTATAAATGTACCTGCTTTTGCTCTTAATTTTGGTAACCAAGGATCAATGATATCATCCACAGGAAAAAGTGCCAATAATTGATTGTCTTTATTTCTTAAATCATTTAAATTCTCTTCGGTTCCAATAAAATCTACTTCAATGCTATTAAACGTTGAACCGGGTTTTGGTGCTACTTTCGTTAAGGTAAACCAAGTCAAAATATTATCCAACTGCGACACAAATAGTTTGTCAGGCATCAACATAAATGTGGTGACAGTTGCCAATGGGTATTTTTCTTGAACCACTATTTTTTGAAACGCTACATCTTCCAAGTATTCTTTATACTCTTTATCCTTGAGTGATTTTTTTACTTTATTCTTTTTAGGATCGATTCTGCTATCAACTGATTTCGATTTGACTTCAATGATTTCGAGGTTGTTTCCAATCTTGCGTAGAATATCGATTCGAATGATTTTATTATTGACAGAAATCCCTGCTTCAAATAAAGTAATGTTTTCATGACTACTCAATAATTCTTCTGTTTCTTTCACAGCATAGTTTGACCCATGTTCAGTTTTTACTTCAATCCCTTCTGGATATAGCAATTGTGCCAATTTACCAACCATGTAACCACCTTCAGCCAACATAGCCATGTATTCGTTAGTATCCGTGTTTTTAGGATATTGATTTTTGGCATAATATAATTTGGTAGGACAGGTTTGTGCAATTTTGAAATTTGATTTAGATAGCATATTTAAAAAGATTATTTAGTGGAGTAACTTATATAAATTTAGTAGTATTCAATTTTATAAAATAAATACCTATATCATTAAACCGTTAATTTTTAGAACCATAAAACTTTTTCGGCGCAACTTTAAGATTGATTTTATGAAAATTAAAATAATTTTCATTTGTCGTATCTTTTTCAATTAAATCAAATGCAATCACATCTTTAGGTAAGGGTGGAAAGTAAAGTGTGAAGTTTAAAAGATTCAACTTTGTTTTAAAAAAACTCTTAGTTGGAGAAACACCAATATTTTCAGCCTTTACCAACTTCAATTTTTGATCACTGTTCAATGCTCTTATATACGTGTCTTTTTCAATTTGAATCCATTTGCCCATATTATTGTTTTTGAGAGACCAATATAAAAAATCGACTCTTGTATAGTCTTTATCAATAACCACTCTCAAAATTGTAATCCGTTTATTTTTATTGTCTCTGTATTTAGGGTTAAATACAATCACGT
>CANLAV010000159.1 GCA_947487905.1 Bacteroidota bacterium
GGAGCGATGCGAACAATTTTTCCATCAACGATATAAACATCGTGATCTTTTAATAATGAATCTTTTTCGTTTGTCCAAATAGTTGCATTTTTAATCAGCACAGCATCGTAACGTTTTTTAAATTTTTTCCATGTATCTTTAATCAGTCCATCACTTTCCACTTCAGGCTCACCATAGGCCATAAATGGATATATGACTTTACCAATCACCATTTTTTCATTTGAAGTAACTGATTTCGTTTTAACCGAATCTTTTGTATTGACATAAGTCATTTCAAAATTTATCCAATTGCCATCCGCTAATTGACCCTGCCCTAAAAATGATTTTTTTACCTCATCATAATTTCCATTTAACCGATACGTTAATGTTGAATCATAAGGAAAACTAAACGTTAAACTATTATTCTTAAAATATATGCTTGCTTTTGCTTTCGTACTGTCTTTAAAAACCATAGCAGAATAAGATTCTTGCTCTTTATTGACTGTTACACTATAAGTCCTTTTTCCTAACGTTAAAGCATAATTTCCATTTATTTCTGGAGTCGATAAATCTCTATATTCATGCTTAATACCATTACTCCAAGTTTCATAAATGACAGCATCATCTTCAAAAATATTTTTTGAGGTAATGATAAAATTCGCCAACATGCCTTGTTTTAAACTTCCTATTTTATCTTGAACACCTATAAAATTGGCGGGGTTTGTCGTTAGAGCTTTCAATGCCATTTCTTCTGATAGTCCATATTTTATAGCCTTACGCAAATTTTTTAAAAACATACTTTTATCTTTTAAATCTGCTGTTGTGATACAAAATGAAACATTGTTTTTTTCAAGCATGGCTAAATTAGCAGGCGCCATTTCCCAATGTTTCAATTCGGTAAGCGATGCTTGTTCAGCATCATATGGATCCTCTACATCAATGGCATCAGGAAAATTAATAGGAATAATAAATTTAGAAAGTGTGTTTTGTATGTCGTACAATCTTTGATATTCATTACCACCACCTTTGATGATGTATTTTATCTTAAACTCATTGCCAATTTGTTTTGCTCTCAAATCATTGTATTTATCACCACCTTCAAATATAGATGGCAGTTCTTGTAAAGCATTAAAAGCATCTAAAGTGATATTGTACTCCGTTTTATTGGCATTTGTTTTATACCATTGCGCATCGTAATACGTTTGGCGAAGTAATGCAATTGCTCCCATTAATGAAGATGGATAATCTTGAGGAGATGTTCCTTTTCTCAATGAGTAAAAAGCAGCCGTTCTATCTTTAATCATCGTTTCATTTTCTTTAGCTTGTGCTAAACAAACTAAAGCCCCGCTTCCTCTTACTATTCCGTCTTTTTGCGACGTAACAACAGCGGCAAATCCTTGTTTTCTATATTCATCTGCCATTGCTTGGTTATGAGAAAATAATCTATACCCTTCTACATCACTTTTAATTGCTTGATTAAACCCAAAAGCTCCTTTTTTTGGAAAATCTAAACGATCTGTTTTTTTTACCTCAGGCATTCCATATTCACTGTATAAATCAATGAAGGCAGGATAGATGTGTTTTCCTTTCAAATCAACACACACAGCCTCCTTTGGCAGGAGCTGTTTTTCAGAAACACTTACTATTTTTTTATCTTGAATGATCATAGTTGCATGAGCGATGACAACATCGGCATCAACATGCAAAGTGCAATTTGTAAACGCGTAAATCGTGTGTGCTCCATTTGGCGCACCATTATTAGGGAATGTCGTTTGACAAAAAAGGTTGTTAACATAACATACACTAGCAACAAAAATTGAAATAAGATAACGCATAGATTTTTAGATATATAACAAATATAACATTATAGGTAAATCATAAAAAATTGATTATCGTATTTAATTAAAGATAATTTGTTAATTTTGAATTTAAAACTTTAATTCGATAATTATGGCAACAGGCATGCTTCATACACACTACTTAATGGTCGTATTATTTACGCTTATTTACTTAGTCAAAACTATTTTATTATTAAGTGATAGAAATGAACTTTTAGAAAAATTTAAAAAGAAAACTAAAGTGGCAGAAATGATTGTAAGCTTTGGATTTTTAGCTACTGGGATTTTCTTAATGACGCAATTACCTTCTATTAATATGTTTCATATTATTAAAATTAGTTTAGTGCTGTTTTCTATTCCACTAGCAGTGATTGGTTTTAAAAACAAAAATAAAATATTGGCATCCTTATCCTTTTTTTTAATCATAGTATCTTTTTCATTAGCTTATAAAGCAAAGGAAATGAAAACTGGTTCAAAAACTTTAGCCCTAACAGGTAAGGAAATTTTTGAAGAAAAATGCTCATTATGTCATGGTAACGATGGGAAATTAGGGCTAAGTGGTGCTAAAAATTTAGCTATCACAACCTTAAATCATCAAGGAATTATTGAGATTATTACAAACGGAAAAAATGCAATGGCTTCTTACAAAAATACCTTATCAGCCGAACAAATTGAATCGGTTACATCTTACATCGAAACTGATTTAAAAGGGAAATAATCCTTTTCACTGAATGAAAAAAGTACTCAACGTTACCGAAAAAGAAATTGAAACAGCTGTATTAATTGGTGTTATAAATAAACAACAAAACGAAGCGCTGTCTTTTGAATATCTGCACGAATTGGCTTTTTTAGCTGAGACATATGGCGTTGTTACAAAAAAAACATTTACACAAAAACTAGAAAAAGCGGATAAAGCAACCTTTATTGGGAAAGGAAAATTAGCAGAGGTAAAATCTTATATCGTTGAAAATAAGATTTCGGTAGTTATTTTTGATGATGAATTGTTGCCCTCACAACAGCGAAATTTAGAGACAGAATTAGGCGTAAAAATAATAGATAGAACAAATTTAATTTTAGAAATTTTTTCGCAACGTGCCCAAACTGCTCATGCTCGAACACAAGTTGAATTAGCACGCCAAAAATATTTACTGCCACGCTTAACTGGCATGTGGACTCACTTAGAAAGACAACGAGGTGGAACAGGTACGCGTGGTGGTGCGGGGGAAATGGAAATTGAAACAGATAGACGTATTTCGCGCGATAGAATTGCACAATTACAAGATGATTTAAAAATTATTGATAAACAAATGGCCACACAACGAAAAAATCGTGGCGAATTTGTAAGAGTTGCGCTAGTTGGTTATACCAATGTTGGTAAATCAACCATCATGAATTTAATGAGTAAAAGTGACGTGTTTGCCGAAAATAAATTATTTGCAACACTTGATACTACCGTAAGAAAAGTAACCATCGAAAATTTATTTTTTTTATTGTGCGACACTGTTGGATTTATTCGTAAACTTCCCACACAATTAGTTGAAAGTTTTAAAAGTACCTTGGATGAAGTTCGTGAAGCCGATTTACTCATACATGTTGTAGACATTTCTCACCAAAATTTTGAAGATCATATTCATGTTGTTAAACAAACACTGATTGATATTGGTGCTGGCGACAAGCCAACTATTTTGGTATTTAATAAAATAGATGCATTTACATTTGTGAAAAAAGATGAAGATGATTTAACACCAACTACGAGAGAAAATATTTCGTTAGAGGAGTTAAAAAACACGTGGATGAAAGATTTAAATGAAAATTGTTTATTCATTAGTGCTCATCAAAAAACTAATATGGATGAATTTAAAAAAACAATTTACGATACAGTAAAAGCCATACACATCAAACGATTTCCTTATAATAACTTATTTTATTAAAATTTAAACTCAAATGAAAATTGCCATTGGAAGTGACCACGCAGGTTTTGAATTAAAAGAACAATTAATTAATTACTTAACTGAAAAAAACAGTTCTATTCTTGACAAAGGATGTTTTAGTTTAGAAAGGGCCGATTATCCTGATTTTGGTCACGCTGTGGCTCTCTCTGTTTTAAATAACGAAGTTACCTTTGGCATATTGATGTGCGGAAGTGGCAACGGAATTAACATGAGTGCTAATAAACATGCTGGCATTCGCGCTGCACTATGTTGGAATCATGAAATAGCATCGTTAGCAAGATTACATAATGATGCTAATATTTTAGTGTTGCCGGCACGATATATTACTTTAGACGAAGCGAAAAAATGTGTTGATGCTTTTTTTGACAACTCTTTTGAAGGCGGAAGACACGCTGATAGAATAAAAAAAATAGATTTGTAAATATCATTTACTGATGTTAAATTTAACTTAACATCAC
>CANLAV010000160.1 GCA_947487905.1 Bacteroidota bacterium
GAACAACCTGATGTTGTTCCTGTTATTGTGTATGAAGTTGTAGTACCTGGACTTACAATTGCTGCACCACCTGTAAACACATACGTTGAAGCACCTGATGGGCTCATGGTGAATGATTTACCTGCACAGATCGAACCTGAATTGACTACTACGGTTGGAGTGGCGTTAATAGTAATAGCGCCTGAAGTAGTTGTCGTAATTGTTCCGCCTGTTGAACTTGTTATTGTACAATAATAATATCTGGTACCAACTGAACTTGTTGATGGTGTATATGAATTACTTGTTGCTGAAGTTGCCGTGGTAGCAACAATAGTGCCTCCCGTGGTGCTATTAAGCGTATTGCTATACCAAGTATAACCTGTAACAGAGCCTGTATTGACAGACACACTCGTTGTTAAAGGAGCAACAGTGGCATTAGCACAGGCATTAACGGTTAAAGTTGAAGGCTGCGTATTGATGAACAAACCTTGTTGCACACAAATGTAAAGAACTTTTGTTGCGTAAGAACCTGCATTACCAGTAAATGTCCAATCAGGATGAGGACCTGACGTGGCATTACCAATTCCTAAATCATCGTTTCCTCCTCCAGAAAAAGAATTATATGCAAAAATAGTTTGTGCTGCTCCAAAATTATGAACCTGAAAAGAGCCATAACATTGAGAACCAACGCTTCTATCATCATTAAAATCATAATTACCGCTATTACCACCAATAGAACCTAACCCTAAGCCTGTGCCATAACAATCTGGCCACATTTCGATATTCCCATTAATTCCTGTGGCGCTGGTTACACCAGATCCCGCGCTTGAAAACACATTCATCCCGGTAACTTGTTGTTGAAAGACGATACCGGATCCTATGACTGGTATACCAAGCTGTGTGTTAGTCGTATTAAATTTATTCATCGACACCCAAACCCATTTCGCATCTAACTGCATAAAATAAGCCACACGATTATAATTTAAGCCAGTCAAACCTGAATTATTAACGGCATAAGTAATAGCCGAACTACTCATATCATTTGGAATATTAAATTGATACAAGACTCCATATTGAGCGGCTTCTGGAACATTGCTTGTTGCCAAAGCAGGTGGAGCTGGTAATTGTGCATATGATCTAAATACCATCATATTTAACACCACCATAAGAATACTTTTAAAAAGTAAAGATTTTTTCATTTTTATAAAATTTATAGATTATTTACAAAAGTAATCCTTAAATAATTAGAAAATTCAACTATTCGGGGAACAGGCTAAATCAGTCGGGGAAAAACAAAAAAATAACACTCTTCGTCATTTGGTAACAATTTGTATACCTATGAAAATCGAATTTCAACTTTACCTGAATAGTTTAAATAATAATGGAATAATTAGTTCCCTAATAATGGCTTTGTGTCTGATGATTTAGAATCAAGGGCGTCTCTCAATCCATTTCCTACAAGCATAAACGCTAAAACTAAAATCATAATGGCAATGCCTGGAACAAAAGCTAAATAAGCAGAATCTACCAAAACATATCCTCTATGCATATTTATCATTTCTCCCCAAGATGGCGTAGGCGGTTGTGCCCCAATTCCTAAAAAACTTAATCCTGCTTCCGTTAAAATAGCGGCGGCAAAATTAGAAGCGGCAATAACAATGACAGGGCCCATTACATTTGGCAAAATATGTTTAATAATAATTCGGCTATTTTTAAAGCCTAACGCTCTGCCCGCTTCCACAAATTCTTTTTCGCGAATACTCAAAATTTGGCCTCTTATCAACCTCGCCACATCAACCCACATCGTTAAGCCCACGGCAATGAATACTTGAACAATTCCTTTTCCTAACACTAATGTAATGGCAATAACTAATAGCAAAGTAGGTATAGACCAAACAACGGATATAATCCACATAATCACATCATCAATCCAACCTCTAAAATAACCTGCCATAGCTCCTAATAAAACGCCGATTAAAATAGAAATAACAACGGAAATAAAACCAACAGCCAACGAAATGCGTGTCCCAATCATCAGTCGGCTTAATAAATCTCTACCTGCCAAATCTGTTCCAAATGGAAATCTTTTTTCAATTAGTAAATTTTGTTTTATATGATTTTGCAATTCACGAATAGTCAATGTTAACTTCTCGCCAGTATTTAATTTATAAAATGTAATGGCGTTTGCTAAACTATCATTGAGAACTGGCAAGTTAGCATTAAGGTCATAAACAACATCCGCTAAATTATATTTAGTTATTGTGCCATCATTACTTTGCTCATTGCCCGTATATTCTTCCACTACGGCATCAAATCCCTCAAAGTTTATAGAATAATAAGGAATCGAACTGTAATCGCTCACCTCTCCAAAAAGCATTTTAGAAAAAAAAGAACCTTGGTGTGTGGCCTCATTTTTTTTAATCAGTAACATACCAATTTTAAATCCTGGTTTTTTAATATGTAATTCAGGTTTTTGATCATTGGCAAAGGGTGTAGAATCTGGCGTGATTAAGTAACCGCATATTGATATAATGGTAGCAATTAAAATTAAACTCAAGCCAAACATACCAAGTTTGTTTTTCTTAAACTTTCGCCACGTTTGTTTTGAAAGTGATTCGGATTGGTGATCGTTATATGTTGATGAATCTTTCAATTAATTTATTTTAATTCCTTTCCAATACGGTTTAAAAAATAAAGCGCCTAATGCTACAACAACAGCATAAATCCAATACACACATTCAAAAGGCATTAAAAAAGCTAAGTATTTTTTCTTCCCTACAAAAGTAGAAGCTAAAAATAACAACAAAAAATCAAACATCAACTTAATAAAAGCAAAAATGCCTAAATAATATAAGTCAGTATTATTCCTTATAAGAGCAAAAACGAAAACAATAAGAATCATATTAGCAAAAAGAACTACACCTCCCATTAATGCATTTAAGGAATTTGGATTTTGAGTTGATTTAGCTGCCCATCTTAAACGCTGTTGAAAAAAATCAGACATAATAGTCATTGGTTTTGTTTTTACAATACACTCCGCTCGATTGGCGTACCGAATAAAATGAGCTCCCAAACTTTTCAAATCCTCTAATAAAAAAACATCTTCGCCCGACGATATTGAGATATGACTAGCGTATCCATTTACCTTTTCAAATGCTTTTTTTGTAAATGCCAAATTAGCGCCATTACACAAAAACGGATTTTGAAGTGCAACGTATCCTGCAGCAATAGCCGTTAATGCCATGTTTTCGGTAGCTTGAAAAATGGCTAATGCATGATGCTCCTCGCAAAAATCAATAGGCATAATAAGCATGTTTGTTTCCTTCTTTTGAAATTCAAAGGCAATACATTGCACCCAATTCTTATCTCTGTAAATAACATCTGCATCAGTTGTGACAATAATGGTTCCTTCAGCCGATTTAATTGCTTCGCTGATATTTGTTTTTTTTCCTTTATGCGAGCTTTGTTTTTTTAAAATAAATGTTATTTCTGTTTTTTTTAATATGGCATCAAACGCTTCAAAAGAAAAATCAGTTGATGCATCATCTATCACAATTAATTCAAAATGTTGTTTCGGATACGTTTGTTTTTCAATCTGTTTAACAAACTCTTCTGCATTATTTCTTTCATTTCGAATAGACACGATAATCGAAATAAATGGAAAAGCAGTTAAATCGACTTCTTGTAAAGATTGCTTAGACAGTAAGATTAAACCATAAATAGCTTTTACCATTAAAAAGCTATAGAGCAAAATAACGACTGCAAAAAAAATCAATTCAAATGCCATCCTTCATTTTAAAATTAATTTTTGACTTTAGAATAATGACGTAACCAATTATGCTTGGCAATACCACATTAATAAACCATAAAAGCGTGGCAGACAAAACAACTGAAATGTAGCTGTCATTTAGCTGATTAAATACAAATAATGCAATAGCAGCGCGGATTGCAGGCTCAATAAAACTAACCATCGGGATTAAACTCGTCAGCATAAAATACACTGCAATACTTGATGCCATTTGGATAACTGGCATTGGTAAAGACAAAGCATGATAAACTAAATAAAATTGAAACGAAAAAACAAGATACCTCAACATAGAAAAAACGATTAACTTTAATAGCACCGTTTTTGAAAATGACAACTGTTGCGTTGACTCTGAAAACTTAAACCATTGGATAAACTTTAATTTTCGCTGAATAGTAGATACATTTAA
>CANLAV010000161.1 GCA_947487905.1 Bacteroidota bacterium
TAATTTGTTCAAGTAATTCTGCTGTACTTTTTATTTCTACGTTCTCAATTTTTGTGATAACATCTCCAATTTTTATACCAGCTAATTCACCTGCACCATTTGCTGTTAAGCCATTTACATAAACTCCATTTAATTGGTTGATGTTTTTTTCTTCTGCCATTTTAGAGTCAATGTCTCTAATACTTAGTCCAATAAATGCACGTTGCACAGAACCATATTCAATTAAATCGGCGACAACTTTTTTTACAATATTCACTGGTATAGCGAATGAATAACCTTGGTAAGAGCCATTATTTGAAGCAATGGCAGTGTTTATTCCTACAAGTTCTCCGGCAGTGTTTACTAATGCACCGCCACTATTTCCTGGGTTTACGGCCGCATCCGTTTGTAAAAAGGATTCAATTGGAGCTAATGTACCTTGATTATTTTCTAAAATATTAATATTTCTCCCTTTCGCACTAATAATACCAGCAGTAACAGTTGAATTTAAGTTTAATGGATTGCCCACAGCGAGCACCCATTCGCCAATTTTAATTAAGTCTGAATTTCCGTAACTAGCAAATGGTAAATCGCTTACTTTCACTTTTAAGAGAGCTAAGTCTGTTGTAGGATCCGTTCCAATGACCTCTGCTATAAAACTTCTTTTATCATTTAATATAATTTCAATTTTTGTAGCGTCTTTCACAACATGATTATTAGTCACAATATAGCCATCCTGACTTATAATTACACCGCTTCCACTTCCTTGCATTTGGTTTGGTTGTCGTTGCCTTCCACCAAATAACCAATCTTGAAAAGGGTCGTAAGCGAGGTTATTATTATTTTCGACTATCGTTTTGATGTGGACCACTGAGTTAATTGATTTTTCGGCTGCCATTACGAAATCAATCCCACTAGTCGCATTATGGTTGGCATGACTGCTAGTTAAATGAATTGGGGCAGAATAGGGGTTGTAGTTAAGTTGATTTGTGTTTGTTTGAGTTGAAAAATAATGATTTCCTACCAAAGCAAACACGCCGCCTATAGCGCCAATAAACAAGGTTGAGATTATTCTTTTCATATTTATTTTTTTAAATTTTGATATTATTTATGATTTATAACGCAAAATTAAATGGAAAAATATGTTTAAAAGTTGTTTTTAACATTCATTAACGACACGATAAAAAATATGTAATTTTGACCTTAATCATGTTAAAGTTAAAATATAAAATACCACCATTTGTTTTTGGAGTTACAATTGGATTGTTAATTGGGATTGTTTTTTTTATTTTCAAAATTGATGATTACATAAAAAAAATATCGAAACCTTCCATTGAAAGTATAAAGATTACGGAGCAATCCATGGATGGTTTGCTAGATCAAAATGAAGATACCATTTCAATTAAAAAACTAAGATTAAGTGCCAAAAAATCTCCAACTATTAATTATTCTGAAGTTGATCAATTATTGAATGATGATGAAGATTTAAATATTGCAAAAGAGGAATTATTATCTGTAAAAAACATTAAAGTAATTGATTTAGATGCAACCAAAAAACAAGACACTTTGGTTGGTCAGTTAGCGGGTGTTACAACTACTAATTTCCCAAATTTGTTTTTTGTGGAATTCTGGAAAACACCCTTAAACTCAAAGGGATATCGCATGACTCGTAATAGAGTCATACTTTATGGCTTATCTGACTTTAGCAGTATAACTATATATAAAGTAGACGATAATTTTTATTTAAAAAATGATGAATTCGTTTATAAAATTTCGGCAGGTACCGAATTTAAATCTTTAGAAATTGTAAATGATTCTGAGTTGTTAGCTAAGATTAATTAATTTTAATATTATGAATGTCAATTGCTATAAATATCAAGGTACTGGTAATGATTTTATTTTAATTGATAATCGGGATAATTCTATTTTTCTTTCAACCGAACAAATTAAATGGCTTTGTGATAGACGATTTGGAATTGGTGCGGATGGTTTAATGCTTTTAGAGTTAGAATCTAATGCCGATTTTAAAATGGTTTATTTTAACAGCGATGGTAATGAAAGTAGCATGTGTGGTAATGGTGGTAGATGCATCACAGCTTTTGCGAAAAAAATTGGAGTCATAAGTAATGAAGCTAAGTTTTTAGCCATAGACGGTTTGCATGACGCTAAAATAGTTGACAATCTTGTTTCATTAAAAATGAATGATGTTAGAAATGTAGAAATTGGTAGCGATTTTTTTTATTTAAACACAGGTTCTCCACATTATGTGAAATATGTTTCGGATGTTGAAAACATGGATGTTTACACAGAAGGAAAAAAAATACGCTTTAGTGACCAATTTGTAGCTGAAGGAACCAATGTAAATTTTATTGAGAAAAAAGAAAATGAATTGTTTGTTCGCACTTATGAACGTGGTGTAGAAAATGAAACATTGTCTTGTGGAACAGGTGTAACGGCTGCTGCATTGGTAGCAGCTATTAGCGGAGCAAGTACAACAAAAAATAATTGTGCTATAAAAACGTTGGGTGGATACTTAAACGTGAAATTTGAAAAGGTTTTAGAACATACGTTTTATAATATTTGGCTTGAAGGTCCAGCTAACTTTGTTTTTAAAACAGAAATTGATTTGTAAAAATTATTTTTTTAATAATTGAATGATTTTTCTCAAGGGTTTTAAATATAATGTGTAAAAATAAGGTTTCATATTATTTAATTTCCATGCTAATCTATCTTCCTTATTTGCTGTAATTCTGTTTTTGAAAGATATATTGCTTTTTCCTCCAACACGCATTTTAATAATGAATTCAGGCAAGTATGTTAGTTTTATTTTATGCTTGTGTATTAAACGTAACATTAATTCATAATCAGCAGCTGAGGTTAAAGCCAAATTAAAACTTCCAAATTTTTCATAGATAGTTCGCTTCACAAAAAATGTTGGGTGTGGCGGCATCCAACCGTTTAAAAACATGCCCTCTTTATAATTTCCAGACAGCCACTTTCTATGAATATGATTTGTATTATTTTTATTTACATAATACAAATCTGCATATACAGCATCTGCATGTGAGTTGTTGAATATTGAAATGATTTTCTCTATAACATGGTTGTTTGTATAAAAATCATCACTGTGCAATATGCCGATTACATCACCCGTTGCTAATGAAATCCCTGTGTTTAAGGCATCATACAATCCATTATCTTTTTCTGAAATGAAGGTGGTTATTTTATCTCCATATGATTTAATAATTGAAATGGTGTTATCGGTCGAATTACCATCAATTATAACGTATTCAATATTCTTATAGGTTTGGTTTATAATGGATTCTATGGTATCCTTTATGGTGGATTCACTATTATATGTTATCGTTATAATTGAAACCTTCAAAGCCTAATTATTTAAATTTGTTGATAGTGTATGTGCAAAGTAAATTAGGCCTTTAAAATTGAAATCAATACGTTCATCATCTTTTGGTTCATTTGAAATATAAACCGTTTTCATGCTAGCATTTCTTCCAAATTCCATGTCACTCAAACTATCACCAACAATAATTGATTTATTAAAATCAATTTCTGGAAAATCTTTTTGTGCTTTCAATGCCATACCAATTCCAGGTTTTCTGTCGGGATGATTGTCAGACGCTAAATGTGGTGCATAATATATTTTATCAATTCTTCCTTCTAAATAAGAAATTTCATACAACATATTTTGATGAATTAAATCTAAGTCTTCTGGTAAAATAATTCGTTTACCTATGCATTGTTGATTTGTAACAATCACAATTTTTCCGAATTGAGTGTTTAAAATTCTCAAAGCATTTAACACGCCATCAATAAACTCAAAATCCGTTGTATGTTTTACATAATCGTTTTCTAATTTTTTATTAATCACTCCGTCTCTGTCTAAAAACAAAGTCCACGTGTTATCTATATGTAAATCTTTTAAAGTCATCTTGTGCTTTTTTATAATCTTTTGGAATTCCAATATCTATAAAGTATCCCTCATATTCAAATCCAAAAATGTTGAGTTCGGAAATTCTGGTTTCGTAAAAATCTTTTTCTATTGAGAATGGTGTATTAGCTTGTGTTTGATTCAAAAATAATTCTAGATTTAAAATATATACACCTCCGTTGATTAATCCAGAATGTTCTCTA
>CANLAV010000162.1 GCA_947487905.1 Bacteroidota bacterium
CTGGTGCTCATTTTGGTCACTTGAAAAGAAAATGGAATCCAGCAATGGCTCCTTATATTTATGCTGAAAAAAACGGCATCCATATTATCGACTTAAACAAAACAGTTGTTAAAATAGATGAAGCTGCAGCTGCTATCAAGCAAATTGCTCGTTCAGGTAAAAAAATATTATTTGTAGCTACTAAAAAACAAGCAAAAGACATCGTTGCTGCTAAAGTTAAAGAAGTAGGTATGCCTTATGTAACTGAGCGTTGGCCAGGTGGTATGTTAACTAATTTTGCAACTATCCGTAAGGCAGTTCGTAAAATGGGACAAATCGACAAAATGGCAACTGATGGTACATTTGAAAATATTTCAAAAAAAGAAAAATTACAAATTACACGTGAGCGTGCAAAATTAGAAACTAACTTAGGTTCTGTAGCTGATTTAACTCGTTTGCCATCTGCTTTATTTATTGTAGATATTAGCAAAGAGCATATCGCTGTTGCAGAAGCAAAGCGTTTAAACATTCCAACTTTTGCCATTGTAGATACGAATTCAAATCCAAATTTTGTGGATTACGCCATTCCTGCAAATGATGACTCTTCTAGCTCTGTTGCTTACATTATTGACTTAATCTGTAAAGCTATCAATGAAGGTTTAGGCGATCGTAAAATGGATAAAGAAGCTGGTTTAGTTGAAGAAAAAGAGAATAAAAACTCTAAGGAAGAAGCTGAAGAATTAGCAGAAGGAGTAACTGTAAAAGGTGCTAAAGCTGTTGAAGATGAAGCTGCTCGTAAAATAGCGCCTCGTAAAAGAACTGTAGCCAAAAAATAATTTTATCAAAACATAATTTTAAAGGCCGTTCTTGTTAAAGGAAGGGCCTTTTTTTTAAACATATCTATTAATTAATTAAAAAAAATAAAAATGGCAATTACAGCACAAGAAGTAAACAAATTACGTCAACAAACCGGAGCCGGTATGATGGATTGTAAAAAAGCATTAGAAGAAAACAATGGTGATTTTGAACAAGCTGTTGATTACCTTCGTAAAAAAGGAGCGAAGGTAGCCGCTAACCGTGGCGACAGAGATTCTAAAGAAGGAGTTGTTTTAGCAAAAACAACTGCAGATGGAAAAACGGGTATTTTAATTTGGATTAACTGCGAAACAGATTTCGTGGCTATTAATGCAGATTTTATCGCTTTTGCTGATTCTATTGCAACGATAGCATTAGACAAAAATGCAAAATCAAAAGAAGAAATTTTAACTTTACCATATAACGGCGACATTACAGTAGCTGATAAATTTATGGAACAAGTTGGTAAAATTGGAGAAAAAATTGAAATTGGCTATTTTGAGGCAATTTCAGCTGAAAAAGTTTCTGCTTACATTCACCCAGGAAATAGAGTTTCTGTAATTGTTGGTTTCAATCAAGTTACTAATGATGAAGTTGGTCGTAACGTGGCGATGCAAGCAGCAGCTATGGCTCCAGTAGCTTTAGATAAAGAAGGTGTTACTCCAGAAATGTTAGAAAGAGAGTTAGAAATTGCCCGTGAAGTCATTCGTGCAGAAGGTAAACCAGAAGATATGGTTGAAAAAATTGCCACTGGTAAAATTGCTAAATTCTATAAAGAATCTACTTTATTAAACCAAGAATATATTAAAGACAATAAAATGACTGTAGCCCAATATTTACAAAGTGTTGAAAAAGGTTTAACGGCAACAGCCTTTAAGCGTTACGCATTATCTTAATTTATTTAAAACCCGATTTATTCGGGTTTTTTTTTGTCAATTATTTTAATGTAAATTAGAAACATATTTTGACGTATCAATTTTGATTAATTATTTAGATTAGAAATAACATGAAATATAAAAGAATATTACTAAAGTTATCTGGTGAAGCTTTAATGGGAAAAAAAGGTTTCGGGATTGATCACGAACGATTATTAGAATATGCTAAAGAAATTAAATTAGCTTATGATGCGGGATGTCAAATCGCCATTGTAATTGGTGGTGGAAATATTTTTAGAGGCATACAAGCAGAAAAGGGTGGCATGGACCGAGTGCATGGCGATTACATGGGAATGTTAGCAACAGTTATTAATTCAATGGCCGTTCAATCTGCTTTAGAAGGATTAGGTGTTCAAACGCGTTTACAAAGTGCCATTAAAATGGAGCAAATTTGTGAACCATTTATTAGAAGAAAAGCCGTTCGTCATTTAGAAAAAGGGCGTGTTGTTATTTTTGGAGCTGGTACAGGAAACCCTTATTTTACAACTGATACAGCAGCTACATTACGTGCTATTGAAATTGAAGCCAATGTTATTTTGAAAGGAACACGCGTGGATGGAATTTACACGTCTGATCCTGAAAAAGATGCCACTGCCACTAAATATGAAACCATTTCATTTGAAGAAGTTTATTCTAAAGGGCTTGAAGTCATGGATATGACTGCTTTTACCTTATGCAAAGAAAATAATTTGCCGCTCATTGTTTTTGATATGAATAAGAAAGGTAATTTACAAAATTTGATTTACGGCGAAAAAGTGGGTACGTTAGTAGAAGTTTAAATTTTTGTAAACTTCTTTTCATGTTATTACTAATGCAATTGTTTTACTAAATTCGTATATGAAAAAAATTAAAATATTAGATTCGCAACAAATTGATCAGAAATTAAACCGCATGGCTTATCAGATTTACGAATCTAACTTTAAGGAAAAGGAATTGTTTATTGTTGGCATTGAAGGAAACGGTTATAAATTAGCTCAACGAATTGTAGCTATTTTAGAAACTATTTCTAAGATGAAAATTAAAATTGGTAAAATTAAATTGGATAAAGAGAAACCTTGGCTAAAAGAACCATCTATTGATTTTACTGAAAAAGATTTTGAAAATAAATCTATTATTTTGGTAGATGATGTTTTAAATAGTGGTAAAACATTGATGTACGCTGTTAAACTTTTTTTAAATAAACCAGTTAAACAATTAAATACATTAATTTTAGTTGATAGAAGTCACACTCGATTTCCTGTAAAGGCTGATTTTGTTGGACTTTCGCTATCTACTACATTACAAGAGCGCATTGATACTGATTTTTCAAAAAAAGGTAAAGAAGCGGTTTATTTAGTTTAAGAATAGTGTAATTCTTTTCTTAATTTTCTGACGATTTGAAAAAGTTCTATTGCTTTTTGTGAACCAATTCGATACGTGAATCCTGAGTTATCTTTTAATTCAATAAATTCATTTCCGCTTGTAAAAAAACGGATAATACCTCTACTATGTAAATTGTAAACAGCTCGTCTAAAAATATTTTTTTTGTATTTACTTTTTCTAATGTTTGAAATCGTTTCTAAATTTATTTTAACTCTCCGTGCTGTCCAAAATCCATCAATAACAATATATGTTTGATAAACTCTAATGTGCGTGTGCAAAATATAGGTGAGCATAGCTGAAAATGATAAACTAAGTAAGCCTAATACAAAAAAAATATTACCCGAGTTAGGAATATCTATGGCGGGGTAATGACCAATTTCAAAAACAGAAACTTGAATTGGTTTTGGATTTTCACTCCAATAATAACCAACAAAGCAAAATACAGTAATAATCGTTCTCCAAATCATACTCAGTCTATTATGACCCATGTACTGTTTTTCTTCAAATATGATTGTGTCGTTGTCCACGGAAATTAAGCTTTTTCAAAGTTAATAAATAATTATTGATTCGTTAATGATTTAATCTATTTATGGGTAATTCAACTTTTCTTAATTTAAAAGCATTTTAATTTTTTAATTTCGCTTACTGATAAATTTATTAATATTATGTTTAACTTTAAGAATTAAAATCTGTTTTTTGATAAGAAACCCTGTCATAGCTTTCCTTAAATTAATTAGAATTGAAAATCTAGTTATTATGATTTTAACACAATGTTGTATTCAATATGTTGTGCTAAACGATTTTATTCAATACACCGCATTTAATTTTACTTTGTTTTCTATTTCCTTACTTAGCACCTCTTTAATTGCTGCCGCTGGTTATATTATCAATGATTATTTTGATGTAAAAACAGATAAAATTAACCGACCAGAAACAGTGGTGTTAGA
>CANLAV010000163.1 GCA_947487905.1 Bacteroidota bacterium
GACATTTTCGTTTTCCTTATTTAAATTTGATTAAACCTTATAAATAAACCTATGATAAAAAAATTACTTTCTATCGGCATTTTTGCTTTACTAAGCAATTCTGCAGTGAGTCAAACATCTCATTTAGTTACAGAAAATGTTGAAGCACCTATTAAACATTTACCATTTATCGAATCAAATTCAACAGCTAAAACAGCTGCTATTGGAACGAATGACACGTTATGGTACTACTACAATAAATATTATTACCGAAATGCAATACCCACTGGATTTAGCGCGTTTAAATCGCCCTATCAAGCTGTTGGCGTATCATTTAATGGCTTCGCAAGTTCTTTTTTGAGCACAAATACAGTAACCGTTAAAGGTGCTTATGTTTTACTTTCGAGACAAGCAACTTCAACTAGTACGTCGGTCCCAGTTAAAATTTACCTATATAATGTAGATGCAACCTACAAACCTACTACAAAAGTGGATTCTGGTTTAGCTGTTGTAACAGGTACAGCTGGTACTTTTGCTGGAGCATTATTTACAACGCCACGTGTTATGACAAATTATGCCATTGGTTTCGCAAGTGGTTCAACAACAACAGATACGATTAAACCGTATATGAATAATGCTTCTTCCTCAACAACAACCGTTGTAGTTACTCCTCCAGCTTTAAAATATGGTGAAAGTTTATCTTTTATTAGATACAATGGTGTTTGGACATCACAAACTGGATTTTGGAATCCAGCAGGTTCAGATAAAGAATTTACCGTTATTCCATTTGTTAACGTCAATTTATCTGCTGGATCTAATCCAACATCAACTCCACCCTATTGTGTCAACACAGCTGTTTCATATTCAAATACCTCAAACTCTTTTTTTGTGAATAGGCAATATAATTTAAACCAATTCTTTATTTCTTGGCCAGCAGCTGTTACTCCGTCTCTAGTTCCAACCACTGATCCAATTTTCACAACTGATTTTGGTGATGGAACAGCTCCTACAAATTCTTTTGTAACAAGCAAGACATATACTGCTGCAGGAGTATTTACAGGTTCGTTAACAGGGAGATATCAATTAGGAGTTGATAATGGGCAAAAAGTTCAAGATATATTTACTTCTCCTATAACCATTTCACCTAACTCTACTGTATCAGCTACTTCTTCAAGTTCAATCATTTGTTTGGGAGCTTCGGTAATTTTAACAGGTAATACATCTGCGTCACTTTATGCATGGAATACAGGTGCTACAACGTTGTCTGTATCAGTAACACCTACAACAACTACATTATATACATTTAATGCTGCTTGTTCAGCTGGTCCAGCATCAGTTACTGTAGTTGTAAATACGTGTACAGGTATCGATGAGTTAACAGAAAATCAAATTCGTTTATTTCCAAATCCAAGTGAAGGAAATGTAACTATTGCTTTAAATTCATCGTCTTTAAGCGATTCATATTCTGTTGAGATTTATGATGCTATAGGGAAATTAGTAGCATCTCATAAGTTAAATAATGAAACAAACATTAATATTGCTAATTTGGACGGTGGTGTCTATTTATTTAAGATTAAGGAAAACAACACCTTAATAAAAACAAGTCAAATTATTAAATTGTAATATTAACTACCATGATTAAAAAAAGCGCTCAAATTGAGCGCTTTTTTTTTACTTAAAAGTTTTATAATGAAATATGCGAAGAATGAATTGAAGAACCAAAAAAGATACTAGCCTTTTCATCAAACTGACTTGTGTCATCTGTTGTTAAAAAATGTAATTGCTTGTTTTTCGAAATCAATTTATTCATTTCCTCATGCCGCGCTAAATAGTCTTTTAAACTATTTGCCACAATTTCACCTTGTGTTAAAAGTGTGACTTCTTTTGGTAGGAATTTTAAAATAACAGGCGCTAATAATGGATAATGCGTGCAACCTAAAATAATCGTATCAATTTGTTTTGAATTTGAAAATAAATGATCGATGTGTTTTTTTACAAAATAATCTGTACCAATGTTATCTAATTCGTTATTTTCGATTAGTGGAACCCACATTGGACAAGCTTCTTGATAAACATTTAGTTCAGGAAAAAACTTTTCAATTTCAATTAAATAAGATTCTGAAAGTACAGTGCCGTTTGTGGCAAAAATACCAATATGTTTGCTTTTACTATAATGACCGACAATTTCAGAAGTTGGTCTAATGACACCCAATACTCTTTTATGTGGATCTTTTTTGGGTAAATCTATTTGCTGAATCGTTCTTAAAGCTTTAGCTGATGCTGTATTACAAGCTAAAATTACTAATTCGCAACCTTGGTCAAATAAAGCGTTCACACATTCTAAGGTGTATTCGTAAACCGTTTCAAAAGAACGTGAACCATACGGCGCTCTGGCATTATCACCTAAATACAAAAAATCGCAATCAGGTAAGGTTTTAACCAATTCTTTAAGAACAGTAAGTCCTCCGAAACCTGAGTCGAAAACGCCTATAGGTGCATATGTTTTGTTTTGATTCAAGGTTTAACTATGAAAACGAATATTTTTTAATAAAATTGGAAAAATTGAGTAAATTTAACATAATTTTACTTTTTTAACTTAATTAAAATTTAAAAATGACCTTTCAACCTATCCGATTTATTGACAGTAACAAAGACCAATCTTTATTTGCTAGCACTTTAAGAAAACGCGTAGACAGTTATTTCAGAGATAATAAAATATCAAGAAACAACAATACAGCGATGATTGTTAAATCCGTTGTGTTTTTAAGCGCGTATATTATTCCTTTTATAGTCATCCTATTTTTTAATCCTTCCAACCTTATTAGCATTGGATTATGGTCACTAATGGGATTATCCTTATCTGGTGTAGGAATGAGTATTATGCATGATGCCAATCATGGTGCCTATTCAGCCAATCAAAAAGTAAATTATTGGATGGGAAATACTTTAAATTTAGTTGGAGGTTCTGTATTTAATTGGAAACTTCAGCATAATGTGATGCATCATACTTATACCAATATCGTGGATTATGATGATGATATTGCCGATAAATTAATTTTGAAATTTAATCCGCATTCGCAGGCAAAATGGTATCATAAATTACAATTTATTTATGCCTTTTTATTTTATGGCATTTTAACCCTTTACTGGGCTTTATTAAAAGACTTTGTTCAATTTGGTAAATACACCAAACAAGGTGTAAATAGAAGTACAAAAGAACAAAATCGTGTTATTTTTCTTAAAATTGTTTTAAGTAAAATCATCTATTTTGGGGTGTTTTTTGCACTGCCAGTATTTGTGTTTCATATTGCATTTACAAAAATATTACTAGGTTATTTAATCATGCAGTTTATTTCTGGCATTATTTTAACCGTTGTTTTTCAATTAGCGCATACTGTAGAAGGAACATCCCACCCAATTCCTGATGAAAGACATTCTATTGAAAATAATTGGTTTATTCATCAAATGAATACGACCGTTAATTTTTGTCGTAATAATAAAATTATATCTTGGTATGTTGGTGGTTTAAATTTTCAAGTAGAACATCATTTATTTCCAGGCATTTGTCATGTACATTACCCTGCTATTTCTGAAATTGTGAAAGCAACGGCAAAAGAATTTAACGTGCCTTATTTAGAAAACGAAACATTTATGAGTGCTTTAAAATCTCACATAAACGCAGTCATTAAATTTGGGAAATTACCAAACGTAAATGAAGCTATTGCTTAATGAAATAATTCAACTATAATTTCAATGTATTAATTTCATATTAATTACGTGTCAATTAGAAAAATAGCGTTATTCCCATTTTCCATATTGTATGGGCTTATCACTTCTATAAGAAATGTATTATTTGATTGGGGTTTATTAAAAAGTCATTCTGTAAATATTCAAACCATTTGTGTCGGAAACTTAGCCGTGGGAGGAACAGGAAAGACACCACACGTTGAATATTTGATAAAATTATTAGGTGACAAACACAAGCTAGCTATTCTAAGTAGAGGTTATAAAAGAAAAACCTCTGGTTTTATTTTAGCTTCAACACAAGATACATCAAGAGAAATCGGAGACGAGCCGTTACAATATAAAA
>CANLAV010000164.1 GCA_947487905.1 Bacteroidota bacterium
AAGAAAGAAAACGAATTAAACAAGAATCTTTTAAAAACAGATTAAGAGAATATCAAAAATTTAAATTGAAATATCAGAAAAATAAATTAATTTTGAATTAACAAGAACACTCCTTAGTGAAAAGTTCAAATTACTTTGACGACATACAAAATTTAATAACATAATCGTTTTTTTAAGTCGCGAAATAATAAAATCAAAACCAAAAAATGGTTTAAATTGGTTTCATTTTGGTTTTTAAACCAAAAACCGATTTTTTAAACCAAAAAAAGACCAAAAAATGGAGTTATTTCACCAATTTTATAGTCATTCATTTTTATTTCACAATCTTCATTTCGTTTAATAAATAACCTGCTCCAGCAAATTTATCAATGATGAATAAGGTGTAACGAACATCCAAGGTAATATTTCTACATTGGTTTGGGTTATACATAATGTCACTCATGGTTCCTTCCCAGTTTCTATCAAAGTTAGTTCCTATTAGCTCTCCTTTTGCATTAAATACTGGACTTCCACTATTACCACCCGTAGTGTGATTGCTTGCCGTAAATGCAACAGGTAGTTTACCGTTTTTGTCAGCATAGATGCCGTAATCTTTTTTAAGGTACAATTCTTTCAATTTTGGAGGAACGTTAAATTCAGCATCGCCAGGAATTTCTTTTTCCATTATACCATCAAGGGTTGTGTAATAATCATATTGCACGCCGTCTTTGGGTTTGTAATCATTTACTTTGCCATATGCAACGCGTAAGGTTGAGTTAGCATCTGGATAAAACTTTTTGTCTTTAAACACTTCTTTTTGTCCCTGTACATATAATTTTTGCAATTCATTTATTTCTTTTTCATCGTATTGAAATTGAGGAAAAACAGAACTTGCATAATGTTTAACAATAGAGTTCGTTAAATAATAAATAGGATCACGCTCAAAAACGTTACTTAATTTTTCAAAATCTGTGAGCATAGCATCTGTTTTTTCTTTATCAGTAAAGTTTGTATTGTTATATAAAAAAGCAGTTAATTTTTTTGCGTCTCCACTAAAGGCCACAATAAATGAATCGAGCACATAAGGCCTGTTTTCAGGATTCACACTTTTGATGTATTCACTCAACATGCTTTCACAAATTTTTATATCCGTTGGTTTATTATAGTTTTTATAAAAACTTAGTTTTTTATATTCTGTAAGATTAGCCTCATAAGTGTTAGCTAATCCTTTTTGTTTTTTCCTTAGTTCAGTTAATAAGGCAGTATAGCTTCTTGCATAAACAAAAGCATCAACAGCCATTAAGCATTCACTATAATAATCCACTTGTTTGTTTAGTACTTTATATTCGGCATACACTTTTTCTAATTGAGGAAATAGGTTGCCATATTTTTCTTTTTTGATAGGATCTAAATTAACCGCATCGCTAAATTGTTTTTCGAAGATTTGTTTTTTAGTAACGGCATCGTATTTTTTTAATCCGTTCATTTCACCCATCCATTTTTTGTAATAGTTTTCTATGCCAGCATATTTATTCGCATAGGCTATTCTTACCGTTGCACTTTGTGCCATGTCAGTTTTCATAATGCCTAAACGTTTTTCTCTTAACGATACTTTTAATGGATCGCTATCGTTCATAATCATATCAACTGCAAAACTCGATAAGTATTCTTGAGTACGTCCAGGAAAACCATACACCATTGTAAAATCTCCTTTTTTATATCCCTTTACAGAAACTGGTATAACGTGTTTCGGATTGTAGGGAACATTATCTGCACTGTATTCAGCTGGTTTATTGTCTTTATTGGCATATATTCTAAACACAGAAAAATCAGCATTATGGCGTGGCCACATCCAATTATCAGTGTCACCACCAAATCTTCCAATATCAGATGGAGGAGCACCAACCATACGAACATCTTTAAATGTTTCTACAACAAATAAATAATAATCGTTACCATAAAAAAACGGACGAACAAACGATTCGTAATGTGTTCCTGCAATAGCTTCTTTTTCTATTTGCTTAATATTTGCTTTTGTAATCGAATCTTTTTTAAAGGGAGTTAAGTTTGCCGTAATCCCTTTTAAAACTTTAGACGTCACATCTTCAATACGATTAATAATGGTTGCGTTTAAATTAGGTGTATAAATCTCTTGTTGTTTATTCATAGCCCAAAAACCATTGGTTAAATAATCTTTTTCAACGGTGCTATGATAAGCAATAGCTGAATAACCACAGTGGTGGTTGGTTAAGATTAAACCTTGGTTAGAAATAATCTCGGCTGTGCATCCACCGCCAAATTGAACAATAGCATCTTTTAAACTCGATTTGTTAATGCTGTAAATTTGTTCAGCCGATAATTTTAAACCATTTTTTTTCATGTCTTTAATATTCATTGCATTTAAAAGTTGTGGTAACCACATCCCTTCATCAGCTTTAGAAATTAAAGAAATTGTCAGTGTAAATAATAGTACTAGGTGTTTCATTTTTATTTTGATTGAAAATTAGATTCTGTTTTAAAAAACATTTGATTGGTTTTTGAAAAGTAAGGGTAGATAATACTTACATACTTCTAATGACTTCTTTTACAATAAAGCTCATGTTTGGTTCAGCAGCAGCAGCAACTTGTTGAACTTCTTCATGGGTAATTTCAATAATTTTACCTTCAACACCTAAGTCGGTTATGATGCTGATTCCAAAAACTCGCATACTCCCATGTTTAGCAACAATAACTTCAGGCACCGTACTCATTCCTACTGCATCAGCACCAGTTCGTCTTATGTAACTATATTCTGCAGGTGTTTCAAAACAAGGACCAGTTAAGCCAGCATAAATGCCTTGACTGACTTTTATGTTATTTGTTTTTGCAATTTCTAATGCCTTTGCAATTAATTTTTTATCATAGGCTTCACTCATATCTGGAAAACGAGGACCTAATTCCGACATATTTTTTCCAATTAACGGATTGGTTGGAAATAAATTAATATGATCATTGATAATCATGATTTCACCAATTTCAAAATTAGGATTCATTCCACCACTGGCATTAGATACGCACACTGTATGTATACCTAAGGCTTTCATAACTCTAACAGGAAACGTAATTTGATGCATGTCATATCCTTCATAAAAATGAAAACGACCTTGCATAGCCATTACTTTTTTACCACCTAATTCTCCGAAAATCAATTTCCCGCTGTGCCCTTCAACTGTACTTAAAGGGAAATTTGGAATTTCTTCATAAGGAATAATATATTCAGCATGTATTTCGTTTACTAATCCGCCTAATCCAGTTCCTAATATAATGCCTACTTCAGGTTTGAAGTGATTTGTTTTTTCAAGAATATTTTTTGTGGTGAAATTTATTTGCTCTAGCATAATTTAAAATGGTATTGTTAAAGTCCTCTGTTTTATCTTTAAAATCAATTTCTATCGGTAAAACGTATAAAGGTAATGTATTTGTTATATCTTCCAAATCACTTCCTTTCAATCGCATGGCATCTTTTTCAGTGGTTACGATAATTTTATTTCCACCTTCAAATAAATCGAGTGCATTTCTAATTTCTGCAATGTTTTGCAAAGTAAATTCATGATGATCTGGAAATTGAATATGTTTTACTTCCGAAGCATATTCTTTTAGATAAGTATGCATTGGTTTTGGATTTCCAATGCCTGTAAATAAAACTACTCGGAATCGAAATAAATCGTTTAACGTACTAATAGTTTCTTTGTTATTTTGAAAACCATATAGTTCGCCATATTTTAACCAAGAAAAAAAGAGCGATTGATGTGCTAATGGTTTGATGTCTTTGATAACGTTTCTGATATCAACTGCTGAAGCGTTTTCAGGAGTTTTACTTACAATGATAATATCCGCTCTCGAAATCCCTTTTTTCGATTCCCTTAAATATCCTGATGGCATAAGTGTGTCTTGAAAATACAAATTGTTGTATTCGGTAATCACGATGTTTAATTCGCATTTAAGATAACGGTGTTGAAACGCATCATCTAAGATAACTAATTTTGGAGGGTTAGAAAGTTCTTGTATTTTTTTTATA
>CANLAV010000165.1 GCA_947487905.1 Bacteroidota bacterium
TTTCCAAAAATTCCTACTGGTATAGAGCGTACAACTTTATTTTTTGTAGCATCAATAACTGAAATTTCATCACTAGATCCATTAGACACATAAACCAATTCTTGATTACTAGAACTTATAATAGCATTAGGATGAAGGCCAACAGTAATCTCTTTAATAAAAACACCATTTAAATTAAAAACAGAGACGGTTCCACTTTTTGTTGCGCCAGTTAAAGAATCAGTATACGCTAGCCCCCAAGGAACACCGGCTGTTGAGCGTAATGAATCTATTACTTTACTACCTGCCCAATTAGACACAAATAATTTATTTTTAGCAATAGTTAACCCATATGGAGCAACGCCTGTAGGTTGTTGCCAAACAATAGATTTTGTTTTGAAATTTATTTTTATAATTTCATTATTACCATTTAAAACGGTGTAAATAAAATAATCTTGTCCTTCCTTGGCTACCAAAACCTGATTGGGCAATGCATTAGAAGCAGGTGCTTTTTTAAGTATTGGAATCTGCTCAATTTTCTTGGTCCCGGGTTGCCACTCTACAATCATGATACAAGAGCGGTCGCCACCTGCAGCACTAAATAAAATATATTCTTTTTGATCGATTGTAGCTGTTGTAATCCCACTATAAACAGTCATTAATTTACTGTAACTAGGATAATCCTGAAATCTGAAGGAATCTACAATTACTTTTTTTGTAATGTCTACTATGAAAAATCCATAGCGCTCTTGTACCACCACCAAATTAGTGTCCTTCAAGTTAGCAACATCCATTGCATGATTTTCCAAATTTTCTTTGCCATAACGTAGCACCGTTCCTGCAGATTTAATCACCCTATTATAGGGCAGCTCGCGTACATTTTTATTTCTTGCAATAAGGTAATCTGATAATTCATTAATCTTATCTGTATTGATATAATCCACCTTCCATTCTATTAATTTTTCCCAAGCCTTAGCATAATCAGGAGTAGCCCAAAATCGAATGGGTTTACCAAGTGCGTGCACACTTGAAACGGTTTGCTTGATTTTTTCTTCCATCAAACTGTCAACAGGCCATTTTAATTTCCACCCTGTTATTTTATTATAGTCTTCACTTATTAATGCAATTTTTGAAAGTTCGGACGTTGTATAATTTTTGTTTAGCCTTCCGTCAAACCATATAAAATCTGGATAATTTTTAAATGTAGAATCCGGAGGTGCATTTCCAGATAAAACAATTTTTATGTTTTTATTTTGTATAATGGAAGGATACTTTTTAAGGATTTGAACTAACCGATCAATAGTAGAAATTGCCTCAGTTTTGACATCAATTAACAATTGTAATTTTCTGTTTTGAAGATTATACGCAACCATTGTCTCCAAGTACAATTTTTCAAGGGTTCTAGCGCTGTCTAAATCTTTGGTATCATGTCCAACTAAAATTTTGTTATTTATTAAATGGATATCTGCCTCAATAGACCCAAACATTTCATTATAGGCTAAATGAAAGGGCGATTGTTGTAGATAATCATTATGAGAATGCGCACGACTAGGTGTGACTTCTTGTGCTTGGAGTTGAACACAAAATAGAGCCAAAATAAAAATAATTGAATTTTTCATATTCTAAATTTACTCCTGTTTCATGCTATAACCAAAGATGATATTATATTGATTAATTAATAATTTAATAATGTATAAACACAATAAATAAAATACAAGTTGAATAGATTACAAATATTAATTACACTATGATCTGGCGAAAATTTAACGGCGAAATCTTACTGCTCCCTATAAAAGAAGCTGTAAAAAAAGTGCTCGATGAAGAGGCTCAAAATAACACTAAATTAAAGGTGTGCATAGGAACTGACAGCCAAGTTAAAGCCAATACAACTGAATTTGCTACAGTTATTGTTTTTTTGAGAGAGCACCGAGGTGGTTTTATGTATATCCATAATGAAAAAACAACCACAAAATACCATATCAAAGAACGTATGCTTTTAGAAGTTGCAAAAAGTATTGAAGTCGCTTATGAACTCTGTGATCTTTTTATAGAATACAATGTAGAAATGGAAATTCATGCAGACATTAATACCAATCCGCAATTCAAAAGCTATGACGCCTTAAAAGATAGTATGGGATATATTCTTGGGATGGGGTTTAATATCAAGGTGAAGCCAGAAGCTTTTGCAAGTAGTTGCTGTGCAGATAGAATTGTAAATTAACAATAAGAAAACAGTTTGTTTACAATAAGATAACATATCCTATATAATTTTATTACAAATCAAACGATATGCACCAAACGTATCAGACTAAAAAAAGTAAACTAGTTTCCGTTATTGAACCAATAAAATACGGAAAAACCCCTAACCAGCTTTCGCCTCAATTTGGACATGAAGAATTACACGAAATTGAAGCAAATAACGGACAAGAAGAAGATTTATCTCAGTTGGCAGAAGCTGAATTGTCTATTGAAGAAGTTTACCAAGAAGTTTTAAATGAATTAAGGGGTAAAAACTAGCCAATTAAAAATAACTAATTAGAAGTAAGAAATTAGTTCAAATTAGTACATACATTGAGTTATAATTCAATGTTATGAAGCTCATACTTCTATTTCTTGCTGGTTTCTATTGCTCAAATGTATACGCCCAATCCCTCCAATACTCCATTTCTAAAGACAATACCTCAAAATACCACAGCATTCAAGAAGTGCTAAATATAATTCCATCGGGCAACAAAGAAGCAGTAAAAATTTATATTAAGTCTGGTGTATACAATGAAGTCGTGGTGGTGGATGCCAGCAAATCAAACATTACCTTAATTGGTGAAGACGTAAATAATACCATTATCAATTTCAATAACCATGCAGGCGTTAAAACACCTGAAGGTGATACCCTAAACACGTGGACCTGTGCTACTGTTTTTGTGTATGGAAACGATTTTCAAGCACAAAATATCACATTTAGCAATCAGGCTGGATTTACGGCAGGACAAGCGGTAGCGCTAAGGGTAGAAGGCAACAGGGCCAGTTTTTACAACTGTAAAATGATTGGTTTTCAAGATGTTTTATTTTTAAGTGGTAACGGCGTAAAGCAATATTTTAAAGATTGTTACATAGAGGGCACTACCGATTTTATTTTTGGAGCCTCCACATCTGTGTTTGAAGACTGTCATATTCACAGCAAAAAAAATTCACACGTAACAGCTGCATCTACCAATTCAATTATTCCATTTGGCTTTGTATTTAAGCGTTGCAAACTAACCGCAGACAGTACAATAAATAAAGTTTCATTGGGAAGACCTTGGTCACCAACTGCAAGTGTCACCTATCTCGATTGCTGGATGGATAAACATATTGTGGAAGAGGGTTGGAATAATTGGAAAAATCCAGCCAACGAATTAACAGCTAGGTATGCCGAGTATAATAGCGCAGGACCCGGTGGTAGTGCACAAAAAAGAGTTGTATGGGCTAAACAATTAACGAGCGGGGAAGCCTTGGGTTTTAGTAATGAGAAAATTTTAGGTGCTTGGCGTCCTACTAAAAAATAGATTACTTTTTAGCTTTTGAGCTCATACCCTTTTTCCAAAAGCTAAAAAAAGAAGGATAATACCCTTCGGTATTTGGAAACATCCATTCTCTACTATCTTTTATACCCGGGTAATATTCAAAGGCAGGGTGTTCTTTTGAGATAAATGCATTTGAAAAAGTGAGATCCCCGTTTTCATATTGACGCACTAATGCGTCTACTTCACCTGCATAAACTTCAATACCCGAAATATTTTTTGAAAGTGCCATAATAAATTGGATCACATTATCACTAACTGGATATTTATTAAAATGTGAAGGCTCTAACATCAATACACGATTTACATGTTCGTTTGCCCGCCAAAGTGGATCTAGATTATAACTATTATACAATAGTGTTGGCTTAGTAGTATCAAGTTTTGGAACGGCTGTTTGTGGCAAATTAGTAACAAATGATAGACTACTAGTAGCCTCTAATGCTTTAGGCACAGTCATTGTAGCAATATGCTCGTAACTATAGTCTAAAAAA
>CANLAV010000166.1 GCA_947487905.1 Bacteroidota bacterium
AGTTGTTTTCCATTTAACAGTTACAGTGTCGCCGATGTTTGCTTCAATAGGGTCTACAATAAAATAATCAATAAAAGGAATGTAATCAGATCTCAATTTTAATTTTGTTGAAGAATTTGGATTATTTAAATACTCTGCTAACTCTTGATCAAATAACTTTCTCTTATTTTCATCCTTTAAAATGGCATAAGCATTTTTTAATCGGTATAAGTTCATTTCATAATAATGACTTATTTTAGAATGATTTTGATTCATATAGTAAACCTTATCATCAAAAGACTTTTTTATGGTTTCTTGATTTGAATCTACTGGAATATTTAAAATACTATAATGATTGTAAAACATAGTTTATAAAATTAGTTATGGATGTAAAATTTGTTCTAACTCATCATCACTAACAATATTGGTATTAAGCCTTTGATAGTAATCATAAAATTTCGCCATGAATGGATATAAACTATTAGAATATGATCGCTGGATGTATGGTAAACCTTTTGGTTTATTGATTAACAAGATAAACAAAAACCGATTGTCTATAACCCATATTTTATTGAAAAATGAAATATCTGAATCTTCTTTACAATCTAAAATATCTTTTTCATATTTCTCTAATGTCTTTTGACATTCTAAATTACGTTTATCATAATTTTCGTTAATCGACATACTTTACTGTAAATTATTTTTACACTGTTAAATTACTAATTTCTATTAAAAACAGGTTGTTATGTTTTACAATTTCCACCCTTTATTAATTAAGAAGGTTTTACACTTAATACAAAATCCAGTTTCATTATCTGTATTATTTTTCCCTTCAGCAGCTGTCATTAAACATGTTTTATTTGGACAATGGTATAATCCCTGTGTATGACCTAATTCGTGAATGGCTACTTTAAAATATTGTTCCTTGATATTCTTTTTAGACAAACGAAATGTAGAAACCGTACAAGCCTTTCCTGGTAAATATGCTAAGCCCATAATTCCCCAATCTGGATTTTTCCCATCAGCAGTGCTAATGTCTTTATTGGTGAGGCCAATTGTTACATACCCACTTTTGGTTTTTTCTTTTAAAATTAAATTCAGTGTATCTGCTTTGTAACGATTTCTTGGTTTATAATAAGCTCGTTTTGGCAATGGCATTGGTTTATTTAAAACCACATGAGGAATATATGTTTTTAGTTTATCGTAAACATATTTAAATTGGCTTTCAGGAATGCCTTGGAATGGTTGAATGATAATAGTTGCAGCCTTTACATTTTTTAAAGGTGCTAGTTTTTTATCATTAGCTTCTTTTGCAAATTTTTGTTGAGCAATCCCAAGATTGGAAAATGAAAAAACTAAACATACAACTGAACAAATGACGATATAATAAATATTCTTTTTCATATTCTATAAAGTTGTTAGGCCGATGAATAATTTTTTATTTAAAACTAAGTCTCCAATTTTATTCTTAAAGTAACTGCAATCATACAAATCCATAATTTTATCTTCCTTTATATCAAAAATCATACTGATGTAATTATTACTCACATTACCCACAAATGTGTATCCAAATTTACCTTTCCTACAGGAATTACATGCCCCCTCAAAAGCTATTAAAAAAGTATCACCTGATTCTGCAAACGAATCAAATACAATTGATAATTCACGTAAAAATGTTTTCTTATCGTGTTCTTGATAGGTAATATCTTCTGAAAGAATAGAATCTAACATGTCAATATCCATGCGTTCAAAAAAATATTTAACAGCCTGTACTTGAGTGTCTAAATTGTAAGTAATAGGTTTAATTATTTGATTCTTTTGAGTTGAAATACTTTGCATCAATAAATCTAAATCAGAGACGTTAAACTGGGTTGGATTAATTGGAAATAAATCTGGATACTTATCTTTCACATATAACTTATTGAAAAATTGATGCAAAGTAATTTCCGAAATTTCTGTTTTAAGACATTCTAATGCATTTTTGAAGGAATCAATTTGCATACTGCCATATTTACCATAAATAAGCGCTAAACCCAACACATACTTCGCGTGTTCAAAATGTAAATGCCTTTTCAAATTGGAATGATGCATAATTGCATCATAAAAATGAAGACTTTGTTCAAACTCATGTTCTGTTTGATGTTTAAATAACTCATTGCTATGGCAAGCATCAAATAACACATAAATTGTGTTTGAATAGATATAGTAATTTGTATGGTAACGATCGTTAAAAAACTGCAACCACTTACTAAATCTCATCTTAAATGGCTTATCTAAAATAAAATTAGAATCATTTTGAAGAACTTTAAGAAAAGTTTTATTTGATACTAATTCTTCAGTTTGCGTTAAAACATGTTCAACATCTGTTATACTTTCTATCATTTTAAATAATTTACTACCACAATATCGGCGAAATATCACCTAATATATATATTGGTTAATAACTATTATAAGGCTGATTATTAAGCCAATTAAATTTACAAACAGGTGTATCTTTTGAGATTCAATAATAAATCTAAAAAATGACAAGCTTGTCAACGTAGTACAATCTTTCCTTTTATAGCGCAATTTCGTATCATAATATAAAAAATCAAAAAAATGAAAAAATTATCATTTAAAAAAGAATCAGGAAGCTGGTACATCCATTTAAAATTTTGGCTTGGACCAAAATCAGCTTTAGAAATGGTTCAAGGCGCAGATAAATTATTAGACAAATTATCTCATCATAGTAATGAAGTCAAACTTAAAGTTTACGAAACACCTCAAGATGATTCATTAAAAATATCACTCATTACACCTAACAAATTAACTAATGGTGGAAATTATAAAATAGAAGGTCCGCAAGGATTTCCAAAGAAAATGTGGCTATGTAATGTAACTAGGTACGTTTATTTAGGAAGAATGCCTAAAGAACTTTATATAAAAGTATATCAATAATATAAAAATCTATAAAATGAAAAATCAATATCATTATATCATCGATCAAAGTGGTTCCATGTCTGACTGCCATAAAATAACAGTAAAATGTATAAACGAACAATTTACAACTCTGAAAAATTTAGCAAATGATGAAAAAAATCAAGAGTTTAAAGCCTCACTCCATTTTTTTAATGATAACCTAAAGACAAAAGTTAATCAGCAATTGGCATCCAATTTAATTAAGCTGCAATTAAACGATTATTGTCCAAATGGCAATACAGCTTTGCATGATGCTATTGGAATAATTGCATCAGCAGAAAGATTAAACTCAGCTAATTTAGTTCTCAATGGCAAGAAAAAAGTCGTATTTGTAATTATTACAGATGGTCAGGAAAATTTTTCAGTTTTGTATAATCGTGAAAACATCCGTAATTTGATTCACGAAATGCAAAACGAAGGGTATATATTTATGTTTTTGGGAGCCATTTTAAATGCAAAATTAGTAGCAAAACAATTAAACATTAAAGAAGAAAACGCTCATTCTTTTTATAAAAAAGATATGAAATCAGTTTTTAAAAAGATGGGAAGTAGTTTAACAGATTTAGCAAAAAATAAAATGAATTGGAATAAATTTCAAAATTAAACGATAGAATTATGAATGTTTGGTTGGTTAGAACAGAAGATTTTGATGAAAAATCACTTTTGAAAATTGAAGAACTTTTAAACGCATATGATGGCCCGTTAACATTTAATTGTCATCAAGATACTATTCCAATTTCTAATTCTTCTAGTGACTCCGTTGAACCTAAAAAAGCTATGGAACAGCTAGTTGTTTTTAGAAAAGAAAATAGAATTGAACCATCAGATTTTGTGTGTATATATACAAATACTAGATTGTCAAATAATTTTTTCACACATGGTGATGAATTAAAAAATTTTATAATTCATAGTGGTGATTGGAAATTATACACAAATGTTGGCGACGAATTTCCTAATGCCTATATATTATATTCAAACATTTTAAAATCTTTTGTTTACAAAGATTTCGAAACAATGTATCATCATGTACATCAAAAAGAAACACTAGGATGTTATATGGATTTGTGCGTA
>CANLAV010000167.1 GCA_947487905.1 Bacteroidota bacterium
CATGCCCTCTTATTTAACCAAAAAGAGAGGATGGTAAAGGAGAAACAGTCTAAAAAAGGGAATGAAAAATTCATAGAAATAGGAGGGGAAATCCAAATTGGCAATAAAGTAAGGATGAAACAGAACCGCCAAGTAGGTATTGTAAAAGAAATTAGAGGAAAAAAATGTGTGCTTCAAGTCGGTGTAATGCCCATCACTGTTGACTTAAAGGATTTAGTGGTTGTAAAAGACAAGGATATTGAACAAATAAATTTGTAAATATTTTGGCTTAAAAAAATTCAACCCGTACTTTTGCGCCGGAGAGTTGGCAGAGCGGTCGATTGCGGCAGTCTTGAAAACTGTTGACTGTAACAGGTCCTGGGGTTCGAATCCCTAACTCTCCGCCACTTATTAATGCAAACAGTTGATTTTCAATTGTTTGCATTTTTTATTGGGGGAAGTTGAAATATGGGAGGATTTTTTTATAGTTAGACTTTACACTACTTTGAAACCCTTTTACTCTAAAAGTCGTAAGAAGCATAAAAGGTTGTTGGCCCCTTGTATAAACCGGTTTTATTAAAGTAAACTTTCTTGATTTTTGATACAAAAAAATTATTATCTATTGTAGAAACCTTCCCCTCAAACTTTTCATTAGTGGATAGGGTAAGAAAATTTCTGAAACGAAGGGGTGTATTGTTATGGTCAAAAATTCCATTTTGACCCACTTCTACATATTTTTTAACTAGTTTATATTGGCTATTGGTAATTAAGGAATGGGGTGGAACAACACCTATTCTATCCTGATGTTTAGTAGCAGTTTTGGCAACATTGGTTCCTGATGATCTAGATTGTCTGTAGGTATAGTTAACTCCTTCGATGTTGGTTAAGTCTTCGTAATAACTTATCATTTTATCATTAGGAATAAAAGCTGATATTTTCCAATCAAAATATAGGGTAACATCAGTTTTATTGTAAACATCAAATTCCATTTTACCCTTTGCCCCCCAAAATCTATAACTAATTCGGATGCTGTCATTTTCAAATTCATAGCCTTTTAATCTTAAGGGAATACTTTCAGAGGAAACGGTTATTAATTTACAAGGAACACAGGAACTCAATAAAAGGATGAAAGCAACAGTAAATAGGTTTATTAATTTCATTTAAGGCGTTTTATTTGTTCGATCTTTTAAAATACAATGCTTTTTTAAATTTTAAAAAGCGATTAGGTGAGTGGTTAGTGAAAGAAATTAAAACAAATTAATATTATTTTATATATAATACAAGTCTTATTTAGCGTTGTCCCAAACATAAATAGGATACTTATAAGAATTTTTAAATATGTCACAAGAAAAATACTTTCCACATATATCAATTGATATTATTCAAAAAATATGTTCAATTAACTAGTATTTTAATATAAATGATTAAAAATTCATCCAATTTATTTTCTAAAACATCAATTTCTTTTAATCAAAGTTTATAATTATTCACATACTATTTTTTGATATATATTTGATAGCTTCTTTAAGCATACATTTGAATTTCTAAAAAATAAACGATGCTTGACACAGGATTAACAGCATTTATGCTGGTAGCCACCAGTTTGGTTATGCTAATGACACCAGGACTTGCCTTTTTTTACGGTGGGCTTGCTTGCAAAAAGAATATTTTAAATGTGATGATACAAAGTTTTGTTTCCATGGGATGGACTTCAGTACTTTGGTTCATTTTCGGATATTCCTTATGTTTTAGTGGCGGTGAGGGAGGAATTATTGGAAACCTCGATAAAGCATTTTATCATGGTGTACATCCAGACACCCTATATTCAGCTGATAAACGCTTCCCTGAGATCGTTTTTATAGCGTATCAAATGATGTTTGCAATTATTACTCCCGCACTCATTACTGGTGCATTTGCCAACAGGATAACTTTTAAAGCCTATTTTATTTTCCTCACTTTTTGGCAAATTCTTGTTTACTATCCTTTTGTACATATGATTTGGGGAAATGGATTATTAGCTAAATGGGGTGTATTAGATTTCGCTGGTGGTATTACCGTTCATGCTACAGCAGGCTTTGCTGCACTTGCTTCGGTTATTTATGTTGGTAGACGTAGATCAATGAATACTCGTCCAAATAATTTACCATTGATGGCTATTGGAACTGCCTTATTATGGTTTGGATGGTATGGATTCAATGCAGGTAGTGAATTACAAGTTAATGGAATTACTTCATTGGCTTTTATCAATACTGATATATCTGCTTCAGTAGCTGCTGTAACTTGGCTTGCTATTGAGTGGACAACAGGAAATAAGCGACCTACCTTTGTTGGACTGCTTACTGGATCTGTTGCTGGTTTAGCTACTGTAACACCTGCAGCTGGTTACATTACTTATGAAATGGCTTTTGTAACCGGAATTTTAGCTTCGATTGTATGTTATGCAGCCGTTAAATTAAAAAATAAAATGGGCTGGGATGACGCATTAGATGTTTGGGGAGTCCATGGTGTAGGAGGTTTGCTAGGGACTGTTTTACTGGGACTAATGGCTTCTAAAGCAATTAATCCTAATGGAGCCGATGGTTTATTTTTTGGCGGAACTGACTTTTTTATGAAGGAATTAATAGCGGTAGTAGGGACATCTATCTATGCTTTTATATTTACCTATATCATGCTAGTATTAATTAATAAAATAACTCGTGTAAAAGTTACTGCTGAGGAAGAGGAGAAAGGATTAGACTCTTCTTACCATGGAGAAACAGCAAGAGATATAGAATAATTAAATTCAACTAAACATTTATTTTAGTTACCAGCTTTTATTGATTTAATGGCTGGTATTTTTTTTATAATTAAAGCATAAAATTACTTTTAAGAGAAACTTATACCATCTCAATAAACTTAGCCTTGCTATTATTTATTTATATTTATAATCAATAAACCAGTTAATCATTTATCTACTTAAGTCTTAACGATGAAAAGAAACGAATTTGTGAAAAATGCAAGTCTGGCAACAGCAGCTTTTGCCATTCAACCTAATATTGATATTTTTTCAAGATCAGCCTCCACTCCAATTAAACTAGGAGTTATTGGTGTTGGCCAACGAGGGAGAGGACATTTGAAAAATTTATTGTTAAGAAACGATGTTGAGATTGTTGCCATCTGTGATATTGATAGTAGGTGCATCAACTTAGCGAATGAATTATTTAAAACAAAAGGTAAAGCTATTCCAGAAAACTTTCTTGGTGATGAATTGAACTGGAAAAAGATGGTCGAAAAAACTCAGCTAGATGGAATCATTATAGCTACGCCATGGGAATGGCATAAACCAATGATCATAGGTTGCCTAGAGGCAGGAATTAAATATGTAGGCTCTGAAGTAATCATTGGCATCACATTAGAAGACCACTGGGAGGTAGTACGAGCTGCTGAAAAACACAAGGCAGAAGTAATGATGCTCGAAAATGTTTGTTATCGTAGAGACGTGATGGCGATTTTGAATATGGTAAGACAAGGATTATTTGGTGAGATCATTCATTTACAAGGTGGCTATCAGCATGATTTAAGAGATGTGAAATTCAATGATGGTAAGCATGTCCATGGCTTTGGTGTTGAGTTTGGGGCTAAAGGTTTATCAGAAGCAAGATGGCGAACAGAACATGCCATTCATAGGAATGGAGATTTATATCCAACGCATGGCATTGGACCAATTGCAAACTGTATCAACATCAATAGAGGGAATCGATTTAAATCTATTTGTTCATTCGCTTCCAAAACAAGAGGACTTCATGATTATGTTGTAAAATTGGGAGGAGAAAATCATCCTAGTACAAAAGTTAATTTTAAACTAGGGGATATAGTGACTACTTCCATCAACTGTATGAATGGGGAAACTATTTTATTACAACATGACACCAATTTGCCAAGACCTTATTCTCTTGGATTTAGGGTACAGGGGACAGAAGGTTTATGGATGGATGTTAATAATAGTATTTATGTAGAAAATAAAGCAGCCAAAGTTCATCAATGGGA
>CANLAV010000168.1 GCA_947487905.1 Bacteroidota bacterium
AGAGCCTAATAAACTTTCTAAAACGAAAATGATTAGCGCTAAACCAATTATTCCAACTAAAAGCCCTGTTCTACTTCTTATTTTTTCTAAAATGCTCATAATATATTATTATTTAAGGAAGGCAAAGATAAAATTATTGCTGAAATATGGAAAATTAAAGTGAAATAATTTTAATATTATTGAATTATCCTTCTTTTAACCGCTTAATGGTACTTTTAAATTGATTTTATTGAATTTATTTCTTTTTAAATGTTGCGTTATGCGCATTTACTTTTTCTTGAGTTTTTCTTTGGTGTTTCCTTAGTAAATACATGATGCCAGCAATTATAAATACAAAAATAAAATAAAGTGCACTGTCTGTTTCATTGGTGATTAAAAAATACACCGAAATACAAGCGCATAATAGGGCTGTGATTAACCAAGTTATTTCTAAAATTTTAAAAAATTTATTCATGTTGAGGTTTTGTAGTTTGTTTTAAAGTGAACTATCATCTAATCTGATGGTAGCAATGATGTTTTTTATTTCGTATTTCGTAAAATCTTGATTTGCCTCTAAGCCATTTCCTGTTATAACCTCTTTAGCCGTGGTAATTTTCACAAAGGCATTCGAGGTTATCTTCTTTTTTTGTTCATCCCATACTAATCGTTCGGTGTTTAGCTTTTCACCTTTTTCATTTATCACTTCTACATTGTATCTAATTTCCATTCGCTGACTTTTTTCATATCTAATGGCGTAATTTCCTTTAAGTGTAGTAGATTCTTTTTCATTGCGGTCATAAAATATAACCATCACACCTTTCGGTAATATGTTTAATGGTTCTTTCACCCCTTTATCATACATAAGCATTTGTGGCGCTTGCAATTTAATTTTTAAGATAGTAGAATCTGAATACAACATATCAACGTTTTTACCAGTTTGACTTGGTGTTATCGTTTTTTTTCCAATAGACAAAACTTCATCTCTGTTTGTTTCACAGGATAAAAACAAAGTGCATAAAAATAAAAAGCTAATGAAGTTTGATAATTTTCGCATCTATCAATAATTAGTCGTACTTATATTTAATAAACCAACGTTTATTAAAAGTAAACCCTAAATTAAATTTAATAAACTCTTCTTTTAAAAGTTGATTTGTTGTAGTTCCATTTCGTCCAACTTGAACTGAAAGATTAACAACGCCTATTTCATCACAACGTCCTCTTGCGTCGTATTTCGCCGCGCCAACAGGTAATCCTAGTCCTAATGAAACGAAGTAATGATTTACCCTTGTATTTTTTAAATCTAAATAACCATTTGAAAAAGAACCACCAATTCTGTATTGGATTCGTTTAATATAGTTGGCCGAACCAAAGGCTAATTTATTTGGCACATAATTCAGTCCTGTAGATATTTTATAACTGTTTTTTAATTCGCTATTTAATGCCTCAAAGTTTTTGTAACCAGACCAATTGGTAATAGAGCCATCTAATAATACAGTAAGTTTATCTCCTTTTTTAATTGACAATCCAATACCCATTTCAAGAGGGAGTTTAATAGATCCAGAAACATTTTGTAAGTTAAGTAGCGTATCTTTTGGTTTTTCATTTCCACCGCCATCAATAGCATAATTGTAAATGATGTTATTTTGAACAGCATTTAAATTCATCGGACTGTTGATGTAAAACCCTGTGCCAATTAAAATACGTTCTTTTAATGCTACTTTTTTATTTTGTCTATCCGATGATTCACGACTTCTATTTTTTACCGAATCTACCGTAAAGTGTGTTTGAATACCACCATTAATTGTAAAATCGGATACTTGAGTTGATCGTTGTCTTTTCGCGTTAAAATATAAAACTTGTGATGGATAAATGACATCTGTTGTTTGATTGATTGTGCCAAAAATATAATTTGCAGATGCGCCAATGGAAATATTTGAAATGATTTGATTTCCAAATTTATAAAACTTATAACGATTTACTCTTTGATATTTTGTAAGCGTATCGGCTAATTTAGACGAATAAAAACGATATTCTTTACTCATAAATGGTTTAATACCGGTGCCAACAAACGCTTTACTTAATCCGCCATCTCCTTTGTAAATATAAGTCATTGTACCTGCGGCTTCCTCTTGTAATGAAGTGATTTTATAGCCACTTGTGCTATATGGCATAATGCCAAATGCAGCTCCGCCAATTTTTTTTATTGGGAAGGCAACTGAGCCATATGAGAAATTAGTATTTGTTTTATATATTTTGGTTGATGAGCTACTGATATTAGAAAATTGTGCCTGACCGCCTAATTCGAGTATAGTTAATTTTATACCAGATAAACCCGCAGGATTAGCAATATTAATAAAAAATGGAGCGATAGAATCTTGTTGGTAGGCAATAAAACAATTTCCCATAGCAGATTGTGCGGCAAATGATTGTGTATTTAATTCTCCAAAACCATAGCGCGAATAAGGACTAGATGTTAAACTTTGAGCCAAAGTGTTGAAACTAAGAATTAATAAAAACAGACTAAAAGTCAAAGTTTTTTGAAATGTGTTAAAGTGTGTTGGTTTCAATGCTGTAATTTAAAATATCGTTTAATCCTTTTAATACTAAGTTTCGATGCGTAAAGATGCTATTTTTTAAGCGATTTGACAAGTATTCAGCATCGCCTCCCGTTAAAACACAAATTAAATTCGGGAAATTTAACTTGTAATTATTAATGACGCCATCAATCTCTTGAATTGTTCCATTGATAACACCAGATAAAATCGAATTTTCAGTTGAATTACCGATTAGTTCATCAAAATTTTTATTGAATGTTACGAGCGGTAATTTAGCCGTTAATTGATGTAATGCTTTGAAGCGCATTTCAATTCCTGGTGAAATACCTCCTCCTAAATATTCGTTGTTTGAATTAGTAAAATTATATTTAACGCAGGTTCCTGCATCAATCACTAAAACATTTTTATTTGGGTATAAGTAATAAGCACCAATTGACGCTGCAATTCTATCAGAGCCTAAACTCGAAATAGATTGGTATTTATTTTGAATAGGAATCTGTGTTTGTGTGGTAAATAATTGACATGGTTTTAATTTTGCGAGTTTAGAGAGTAATGCATCAACATCATTTAACACACTACCAACGATAATATTCGCGCTTTTTTCTATTAAGTCTCCCAAAAAAATAGATTCATAGTGATCATGTATAGATAAATCTACTAAGGTATCTCCTTGGTATAACGCAGTTTTTGTTCGCGTATTTCCTATATCTACAACTAAATTCAATGGACTATAAAAATAGATAAATACTTGATAAGTCACATGATTTTAAGTTTTTTTAAGTTTTTTTTTGCAATACAAAAAATTCTATTAAATTTGCACCCCGAATACGTTGGTACCTTAGCTCAGTCGGTAGAGCAACAGACTGAAAATCTGTGTGTCCCTGGTTCGATTCCTGGAGGTACCACAGAGCCCAAACCTAATGGTTTGGGCTTTTAATTTTATGAAAACGAACGGTAGTCTTATATTATTGAGGGGTTTGCCAGGAAGTGGAAAATCAACTTTAGCTAATTTGCTTTCTGAAAACGGAAAATATCCGATGTATTCGGTAGATGATTATTTTACCGATGCGCAAACTCAGGTGTATCATTTCGATTTTAAAAATAACCATGTAGCCTACAAGCAATGTGAGGAAAATACAAAAGAAGCGATACTGAAAACGATAGAAAAAATCTTTATTCATAACACATTTACTATGGATTGGGAACTCGAGCCGTATTTTAAATTAGCAAAACAATTTAATTATTCGCTTTATATTATAACAGTCGAAAAATACCATCAACATAAAAATGTACACGACGTGAGTGATGAGCAATTGCAAAAGATGGCAGAGAAATACAAAATTAAATTATACTAACCCATTCGATTGTTTTTCGATAGATGTAAATTCTTTCTCAGAAATTTTAAGAATAGGTGAAATGCAATTAATTAAATCTAGGATAAACAATTTAT
>CANLAV010000169.1 GCA_947487905.1 Bacteroidota bacterium
ATGATGTTTCTAAATTTATTCACGTACCTGGAAATATCGATTATATTTTACATTTTGCATCACCTGCAAGTCCAATTGATTATTTAAAAATTCCGATTCAAACGTTAAAAGTTTCATCCTTGGGAACACACAACGTACTAGGTTTTGCTAGAGTTAAAAAAGCACGAGTATTAGTTGCATCAACAAGTGAAGTATACGGAGATCCTGCAGTACATCCTCAAACAGAAGAATATTGGGGAAATGTAAATCCAGTAGGACCTCGTGGTTGTTATGATGAAGCAAAACGTTTCATGGAAGCCTTAACAATGGCTTATCACGAAACGCATGGATTAGAAACTCGTATCATTCGTATCTTTAATACATACGGACCAAAAATGAGATTAAATGATGGGCGCGTATTACCAGCATTTATAGGTCAAGCGCTTCGTGGAGAAGATTTAACTATGTTTGGAGACGGAAGTCAAACTCGTAGCTTTTGTTTTGTAGATGATTTAGTAGAAGGTATTTATCGTTTACTAATGAGTGATTATCATTTGCCAGTAAACATCGGAAACCCTGATGAAATTTCTATAAAAGATTTTGCTGATGAAATTTTAAAACTAACAGGTTCTAATCAAAAATTAATTTCATTGGATCTGCCAAAAGATGATCCTAAACAAAGAAAACCTGATATTACAAAGGCGCAACAATTATTAGGTTGGAATCCTAAGGTAAACAGAGCTGAAGGTTTGAAAATAACTTACGATTATTTTAAATCATTAAGTAAAGAAGAACTGAATAAAACAGAACATCGCAATTTAGAAACGCTTAATAAATAAGCATCATTGCGTAAATGAAAAAAATAAAAACACTTAGGCATTATACCATTCTTGTAAAAGGAAAAGTTCAACGTGTCAATTACCGCGTGTTTGCGCAATCTAAAGCAATGAAATTAAATCTTACTGGTTTAGTCAAAAATTTACATAACGGTGATGTGTATATTGAAGTGGAAGGCGAAGAAGAAAATGTCAATACATTTATCGACTGGTGTTATGTTGGTTCTCCTTTATCAAAAGTAACTGAAGTCATTTCTGAAGAACAACCGCTGAAAGATTTACAAACGTTTGAACTCAAGCGATAAATCTTTCGTTCAAACGTTTTTTTATTCCATTAAGAAGTTACAGACTCTTTCATTTTATTGGCATTTAAAATAGCCACTTGCTGCGCAATGTTTTGTGCCATTTCTCTAAACGCTAAGGCTTGCGGAGTTGTTTCTTGTAAAACGGCTGGTCGCCCGATATCTCCGGATTCTCTGATACTTTGTACTAAAGGAATTTGACCAAGTAAAGGTAAATTCATTTCTTCTGCTAAATTTTTAGCACCATCTTTTCCAAAAATATAATATTTATTTTCAGGCAATTCTTCAGGCGTAAAATAAGCCATGTTCTCAACAATACCTAAAACAGGGACATTGAGAGCTGGTAATTTAAATAATGCAATTCCTTTTCGAGCATCCGCTAATGCTACAGCTTGCGGAGTACTTACAACAACTGCACCTGTAATTGGAATGGTGCTACACAGTGTAATTTGTATATCGCCTGTACCAGGAGGTAAATCAATAATTAAATAATCTAATTCACCCCAATTCGTATCCATAAACAATTGTGTTAATGCTTTAGATGCCATTGGGCCACGCAATGCAATAACCTGATCTGGGCCTGCTAAAAATCCAACTGAATTTAATTTAACTCCATAACTTTCAACTGGAGCCATTTTTGGTTTACCATCAAATTCTGATTTGGCTGGCATATCATTCTGTACATCAAACATAATGGTTTGTGACGGACCATAAATATCCGCATCAACCAAACCAACTTTTGCACCTTGCTTTGCTAATGCTACTGCTAAATTTGCTGAAACAGTTGACTTCCCTACTCCACCTTTACCAGAGGCAACCGCGATGATATTTTTAATTTTAGATAATGTTGAATTATCTGTACTTCGCGTTGATGTAACATTAGATGTCATAGTTATATTAACAATGGCCTCTTTATCAACATAAAATTTTATTGCATTCACACAAGCATTGTGAATCATGTCTTTCATTGGACATGCAGGAGTTGTTAATACAACAGTAAATGAAACATTCTTACCATCTACCGCAACATCTTTTATCATTCCAAGAGTCACTAAATCTTTTTTAAGATCTGGATCGTCTACATATTTTAAAGCGTCAATAACGCTATCAATTGTAATTTCCATGTTTGTTTTTTTTATTACCTAACATCTAAAAAAAGTAAATATTAGGAGAGTGAATCGTTTAAACTAAAAACACATTAATGCATCATTTGTTTTGCGATGTTAAATAAATCTGCTTCTTCAAAATCTCTTCCCATTATTTGTATTCCTATTGGCAAACCATTACTATGAAGTCCGTTTGGCACTGAAATAGCAGGACAACCAACAATATTTGCTTGCACAGTAAATATATCTTCTAAATACATTTTGATTGGATCGGCACTGTTTTTGCCAAACTCAAAAGCTGTTCCTGGAGTTGAAGGTGTTACAATGAAATCGTACTCAGATAAAATTTCACGTGTTTTTTGACGAATTTTATTTCTTACTTTTTGTGCTTTACTATAATACGCATCATAATAACCAGCGCTTAATACAAAAGTACCTAACATGATACGGCGCTTTACTTCTTTACCGAAACCTTCACTGCGTGATTTTTTATAAGTACTTTCTAAATCAGTCGCATTTGGACTTCTATAACCAAAATGAACGCCGTCAAAACGTGATAAATTAGATGATGCTTCAGCCGTTGTAATAACATAATAAGTTGGTACTAAAAAATCTAAATACGGAAAATCAACTGATGCAATTGTGTGTCCATCATTTTTTAATCTATCTAAAGTATCTAATGTTTTTTGTTTAACCTCAGCATCTAAACCATTTGCCTCAACACACTCTTTTAAATAAGCGATTTTATATTTTTTAGTTTGTCCTAATCCTTCTGAATAATTTTCAACCTCTTTTTGAGAAGCTGTTGTATCAAATTCATCAGCACCTGCTGTTACTTGCAATAATAAAGCGGCATCGTCTAAGGTTTTTGTTATTGGCCCAATTTGATCAAATGAAGAACCGTATGCAATTAAGCCCCAACGCGATACTCTGCCGTATGTAGGTTTTAATCCAACTGTTCCTGTAAACGAAGCAGGCTGACGAATAGAGCCACCTGTATCTGAACCCAAGGCAACGTGACACAAATTTGCTGCAACTGCTGCTGCTGTTCCTCCTGATGAACCACCTGGAACTGTTTTTTCATTTAATGGATTTAATACTTTTCCGTAAGCCGAATTTTCATTACTGCTGCCCATTGCAAATTCATCACAATTTAAACGACCAATGATAATAGCATCTTCATTTAATAAACGCTCTACAACTGTTGAAGAATAAAGTGATTCGAAACCTTCTAAAATTTTTGAAGAAGCCGAAACCTTATGACCTTTATAACAAATGTTATCTTTTAATCCAACAATTACGCCTGCTAATTTTCCTTGTGTTTTTAATTTTATTTTTTCGTCCACACGCCTCGCTTGCTCCATTGCTGAAATATGAAACACTTCTAAAAATGCATTTAAATGTTTTTTGGATTCAATGGTTTTAATAGAATCTTCAACTAATTGAACGCAGGTGATGTTACCAGCGATTAAATCTGTTTGAAGATTTTGTATGGTTGAAAATGTATACACTGTTATTTATATTAAATAATAAAAGCGTCAATCAGTTTGAAAGACGCTTATTTTTTTGTGATTTTTTTAATTATTTATTCTCGCCTTCTGAAGTGCTTTCGCCTTTAGAAGCATCTTTAAATTCTTTCATTCCTTTTCCTAAACCTTTCATTAATTCTGGAATCTTTTTTCCTCCAAACATTAATAAAACTATAACTAAAATAATTATAATTTCTTGGGTACCC
>CANLAV010000170.1 GCA_947487905.1 Bacteroidota bacterium
AAATGAGTTCTTAGCTTTTCTGAAATAGAAACAGCAATCGCTTGTTGTTCGTGGCCATTATTCGTTATTAAAACTTTAGTTGTAGAAACACCATTTACCGTTTCAGGAAATGCATGCAATTCTTCCATTACATCATAAATCCTATCCACACCAAATGAAATGCCAACACCTGACATATTTTTTAACCCAAAAATACCCGTTAAATCATCGTATCGACCACCACCTAAAATACTTGGTGTAAATGTTCCTGCATTGGCTTTGGCTTCAAATATTGTACCTGTATAATAATTTAAACCTCTTGCCAACGTAATGTCCAATTCAATGGAGAGGTGTTTTGGAGATACGATTTTCATTTGGTCTAACAAAAATTCTACTTCCTCAATTCCTTTTCTGCCAATGTCGCTTGTTTCTAAAAATGCTTTTAAAACCTGCACTTTATTGTCATTGGAACCCACTAAATCTATTAATGGTTCTAATTGTTTAATAGCAACATCAGAAATTCCTTTTTCTGATAATTCTTTTATTACGCCATCTTTTCCAATTTTATCCAACTTATCAATCGCAACTGTGATATCAATTATTTTTTCGCTGGCATTTAAAATTTCTGCAACGCCACTTAATATTTTACGATTATTGAATTTTAATACAACTGGAATATTCAATTGATGAAATGATTTATCCATCATGGCTATTAATTCTAATTCATTGATCAATGAGTTGGAACCAATTACATCAGCATCGCATTGATAAAATTCTCTGTAACGTCCTTTTTGAGGTTTATCAGCGCGCCAAACAGGTTGAATTTGATAGCGTTTAAATGGGAACGTAATCGCACTTTGATTCATGACGACATAACGGGCAAATGGCACAGTTAAATCATACCTCAATGCTTTTTCGGTTAAAAACTCTGAATTATAAGACTTTTCTAAAGATGTGTTAAACTCCTTTTTTAGTAATTCTTTTTTATCGTCTTTACTTTCGTGAATGCGAGAATTTAGTACTTTATAAATCAATTGATCACCCTCTTCACCATATTTTCCCGTTAAGGTTCCAATATTCTCCATACTTGGTGTTTCTACTGGCGAATAACCATATAATTGGAAATTGGTTTTTAGAATGTTAAATATATAGTGGCGTTTGTGCATTTCTGCTGGACCGAAATCTCTTGTGCCACGAGGAATAGATGGTTTCATTTTATAAGGTTAAATGAACACCTGTTAGGTTTTAAAACCTAACAGGTGTATTAAAAAATTAATATTGTTCAGAACTGTTTGGAAAATCTTTACTTTTTACATCTTTGATATACTGTTGAAAAGCGCCAGTCATACTTTCAAAAAGATTTAAATAGCGTCTCAAAAAACGTGGGCTAAATTCGTGAGTCATACCGAGCATATCATGTGTAACAAGTACTTGTCCATCAACACCAGAGCCCGCGCCTATCCCAATGATTGGCACTTCTGTAATCTTAGAAACTTGTTCGGCTAACTTAGCAGGAATTTTTTCGACAACAATAGCAAAACATCCTGATTGCTCTAACAATTTAGCATCTTCTAATAAGCGATTGGCCTCTTCTTCTTCTTTAGCTCTTACCGTGTATGTTCCAAATTTATAAATAGACTGAGGCGTTAATCCTAAGTGTCCCATTACAGGTATACCAGCAGACAAAATACGTTCAATTGAGTCTTTTATTTCGCGACCACCTTCCATTTTCACGGCATGTGCCCCACTCTCTTTCATAATCTTAATAGCAGACGTTAATGCTTCTTTTGAATTTCCTTGGTATGATCCAAATGGTAAATCCACAACTACCAGTGCTCTATCAACACCTCTCACAACAGATGAAGCATGATAAATCATTTGATCTAAGGTAATTGGCAAGGTTGTTTCGTGCCCAGCCATGACGTTGCTGGCGCTATCACCAACTAAAATAACATCTATACCCGCATGGTCAATAATTTTGGCCATCGTAAAATCATAAGCCGTTAACATAGCTATCTTTTCTCCCCGGCGTTTCATTTCTTGCAACTGATGCGTGGTTACTTTTTTTACTTCCTTATGAACTGACATAGATTAATTTGGTTGTTAAAATAATTGAAACAAATTTTTAGGTAAAATTAATTAATATATTTGGAAGTCCTTTAAAAATTGTAATTTAGCTTTTTATTTCGCAGAACTAAATATGAAAAAATTAATTAAAACTTTTGTTAGCCTTTTTGTAATTTTAACAGTAACACAATCATGTAAAAATGATTTAGAAGTTTTGGCCCCTGGAAAAGAAATGGTATCTGTTTATGGTATTTTAGACCCTACAAAAGACATTCAAAATATAAGAATAAATAAAGTATATGTTAATGATCAAGATGCCTTAGTTTCAGCTCAAGATGCTAACGCTATAAATTTTAGCGCAGGAGAATTAACTGTAACCTTACAGCGTTTTTTTGCTAATAACACAACGCCCCAACTAACTACAAAAGGAAACTCATCAAAGAAAGAAATCGTTTTAACAGAAACGGTTGTTGCAACTCAAAGCGGGGTATTTAGTCAAACTCAACGTATTTGGCAAACTACAGACAAACTTTTTCGTGATGGTGAATATAAACTCATCATTAAAAGAACAGCTACTGGCGAACAAATTGCATCAGCACAAAACGTCATTATTGATAGTTTAAGCGTGTCTGCATCTAATGCCATGCCTTTTATGCATATTCCAACAAATATTACAGCCTATCCAAATCATGGGCAATACATTACTTCTGGTTCTGGATTAACGCCAAGCAGTCGATATATTGATTATTCGATAACTATTGCTACTCAAAAGATAAAATTTATTTCCATTAAAAATGCCAAACTTTACGACGTTGTAATGCGTTTTCATTATGCAGATTCATTAACAACGTCTACAACTCCTATTCTTCGTTATGTTGATTTTAATTTCAATACCGTAAAAGGAAATTTATTAAAAACAGGTGAAGCCTTGTATGTCGATTTTTTAGCCAATGAATTTTACACCAATTTAGCTCGAGAAATCAATAAACAAACTGTTCCAAACTTAAAAAACAGAAAAGCTTTATATATGGAATACATTATTCACGCTGGCGCTGAATCATTATCCGATTTTTTAGAAGTTAATGCTCCATCTACAACCATTGCACAAGATAAACCTTATTACACGAATATATCCGGTGGTGTAGGCGTTTTTTCGAGCAGAAGCTCATCTTCAGTTACCAAAGATTTAATTTCAAACTTTATTGACAGAATAGCCTGTCATCCAAGTACATTTCCTCTGTTGTTTTGTGATTATACAACAGGAAAGCCAAGAGCGGTTACTTGTCCTTAGCTGTTTTTTTCTGACAATTATAATATTAAATCCCTTTAAATATGACATTTTTAAAGGCTTAACATGTTTTTTATGTCAGCATGACATTAAAAGGATGCATTATAATAATGGCACAAACATTGACTACATAGCCAATATAAAATTTAATATAAACTAAAAAAACATAAATAAAATGGGAAAAATTATAGGAATAGATTTAGGAACAACCAATAGCTGTGTATCAGTTATGGAAGGAAATGAGCCTGTTGTGATTGCAAATAATGAAGGAAAACGCACAACACCTTCAGTTGTGGCTTTTGTAGAAGGTGGCGAGCGTAAAGTTGGAGATCCAGCTAAACGTCAAGCTATTACAAACCCTACAAAAACGATTTCTTCAATTAAACGTTTCATGGGTTCTTCTTTTGACGAAGCTCAAAAAGAAATACCTCGTATGACTTATAAAGTTGTAAAAGGCGATAATAACACACCACGTGTTGTAATTGACGACAGAAACTACACCGCACAAGAAATTTCAGCAATCATTTTACAAAAAATGAAAAAAACGGCTGAAGAT
>CANLAV010000171.1 GCA_947487905.1 Bacteroidota bacterium
CCCTGTGGTTTTGTTCCATCCTTCGTTTTTGCAGAAACAGAAATTTCGCATTCACCAACTGTGGTGAATTTTAAAACGAACTTACCTCCAGCACCACCAGTTTTGGTACAACCACCGCCTGTTGCATTCACAATTAAATCAGTTGGTGATACACCTGCCGCAGAAACTGCAATTGGGTTGTCAACACCAATATAAAATACATTCATTTTTTCAGCCTCAACAGCTACAGCCGGAGCGGCAACCATATAAGTTGCAGAAAAAGGATATCGATCAAAAGAACCATCTGGTTTTTTGAACTTAATAACACCTTTAAATGTTTGTTCACCTTGCCCACCAGTGCCGGCCGTATATTTACCGATACCATTTTCAACAGTTTCTAATAAGGTTCCACCTGAAGATGCTGCCGAATCGGCACCAATTAAAAACTCTAGATCACCTTTTGCTGCCTTTGAAGAAGACGCTACTAATAAAATGTCAGCTTTATAAGGTTGTCCAGCTTGAATGTATGAAGAAGGCGCAATTACCTTTGCCTCTAAGTGGTCAAATTTAATGGCAAGTTTTCCACTAGCGCCAGAAAATACTTGTAAAATTTCAGCTTCAACGTTTTTTAAATCGTTTTGAATTTTATTGAAACTTGTATAAACTGCGGCTAATGGTAAATGATAAAAATTATCCATTTCCCAGTTAAATTCAATACCATCTTCTAAACGCTTACTATCAACTGGTTTAATTGAACCAATTTTCTTTTTAATACCTTGGTAATCGTCATCCAACAACTTAGTTTTCGGATCTTTTTGCATGGTTTCAACCATAGAGACCAACTTATCATGAAGACTTGTTAATTTACCTCTCAATTCATACGCTGTTAAAGGTCCTTTTTCGGGAGATTTTGGCTCACCTAAACCTAAAACGTGACTAGGAATATCGTAATCATCAATTTTTTCCATACGACGCAAATTTAAAGTATCAGCTACTTTTTCATTGCCTCCAGTCGTTGCAGGCTCAGTGTGCACAACAACATTAGATCTTACTTTGCCGATGTATTCAAAAACCGATGCAATCTCTTTTTGAGCTTCAATAGCTTTCTCGTAATAAGGCTTAGCAGCTGCATTACCATTTATTGAGGCTTCAAACGATTTAGTTGTACGAAGATTATTTTCATTTAAGTTCTCCTTAGACTTAACCAAACTTTCATTTACAGATAAATAACCTTGTAAAACTTGTTTTGATGTATTCATTGCCAAGAGTGCTGTTAGTACGAGATACATCATACCAATCATCTTTTGTCTTGGGGTTTCTTTACCGCCTCCCATATTCTTTTATAATTACTTTTAGATTAATATTTTAATGAACTTTAAACCGCCATTTTTCAAAAATGAACGTAATACTCTTATTTATTTACAATTATTTATTATAATTCATTGCACCTAACATGTTTCCGTAGATACCGTTTAATGCAGTTAAATTAGAAGATAATGTAGACATTTCTTGACGATATTTTTTAGTATCATCAACAGAATCATGTAAATTTTTCATTAAATCAGATAAACCACCATAAAATTTCTCAGTTGCTTCTAAATGATTTTTTGAACCTTGCAATTGTAACTCATAAGTAGCATTTAATGCATTTAAGTTACTAGAAACCTTACCCAAAGAATCACCAATTGAACTACTAACATCGTTTGAAGCAGCTAAACTAACCATAGATTCTGCAGCTTTCGAATATGTGTCAGCTAAATTAGATACGTTTTTAGATGCCGATTTAACGCTATCAACATATTCATTCGTAGCTAAATGAGCATTTGATAAATCTCCCATTTTTGAGGCATTATCACTTAATGAACGCATACCCATACCTAAACTTTCGATTAATTCTGGTCCTATTTTTGCTTCAGCAAGCATATTATCCAATTGATTTGTTAAAGGTAAATTACTATGTTCAGAAGATTCTTCATCTTCATGTCCGCCCATTCCACCCAACTCAGGATAAGCTAGAGACCAATCGTATTCCTCATGAGGAATATCTAAACCGAATAAAATAAATAGTACGGCTTCAGTACCAAGACCTGCAATTAATGCTGCAGACGCACCTGGCCAGTGCATAATTTTAAATAAGGCTCCAACAATTACAACTGCTGCACCAAAACAAGATGCTAAGTGTAAATACTTTTTAAAACCGGTTACTTTAGGAAGTTTGCTCATAGTTGTTTAGTTTTTAATTAGTTGAGTTTTTGTGTTTGTTTATTTGTGTTTATATGTGTGTGTTTATTAAATTTCATCACCTTTAGCGCGACCTAAATAAGTCATCACATTACGGAATCCGATGTAACATTTTGCGGTATCTTGGTATTCATAAGTACGTGTACTTACCTGTAAATAATAGCCTACGTCTTTCCAAGATCCTCCACGGATTACTTTACGCTTTAAAACATTAGCATCCTTATCTTGCGCTTCATAAGTATAATCAGGATTTAAATCGTGAGAAAAATCATAAGATGATTCATCGAACGCATTATTAGTCCATTCGGAAACATTTCCTGCCATACAATATAAACCATAATCATTAGGATTATATGAATAAATATAAACTGATTGAAATCCCCCATCATCAATATATGAACCTCGCATTGGCTTAAAGTTGCCTAAGAAGCAACCTTTAGCGTTACGGATATATGGACCGCCCCAAGGATATGGAGATAAATCATTTCCACCACGAGCAGCATATTCCCACTCAGATTCAGTTGGTAAACGGAAATCATTCACGATAGATTGTTCTGTTCCGATCAAATAATTATTCAATAAATTAGATCTCCAAATACTAAAAGCTCTTGCTTGTTTCCAAGTAACCCCAACTACAGGATAATCATCATAAGATGGATGCCAAAAATACATATTAGTCATTGGTTCATTAAATGAATATGTGAAGTCGTGAACCCAAGCTAATGTATCAGGATAAACATTAATTACATCCTTTAATACAAAAACAGAACGGTCAACACTCTTACGAACATTTGATGTATAATTTCCATTTCCAACAGATTTTTGATCTGTAACATCATACGTACCTAGTGTTTTAGGATCTTTACTTGGATCTCCAACTGCATTTGACAATCCACCTGGTACACCATTTTGTCCTTCGTTTGTATGAACGCCATTCATATAATCAGATTGTTTGTATGCATGTGAAGCATCCTGAACATCTGGTGATTTTTGTGGTACAAAACGATTGTATTTAGAGGCTGCTAATTTAATATCAATTCTATAATACTCATAGTTTAATTTACGTGTATCAATTTCTTTTCTATTGTAGAAACGTTCACCTTCTGGCAAATATAAAGGCTGTAAATCTAAACGGTAATCTTCATCATCGCTATCCCATTTAATTTTAGTAGCCCAATTGATATAAGGATCTTGTAAATTATTATCTCCTTTATAAACAGGAAACATAGACAAGAAGTCCTCTTGAGAAATTTGAAAATCTTCTGCGTCTGGACCTGACCCATTTGCTAACAATTTACGAGCAATTGAATCTCTTACCCAATATACAAATTGACGATATTCATTATTAGATATTTCAGAATCGTCAATATAAAATGCTTGTACAGAAACCATTTTTGACTTAGCTGTGTGAGCCATGGTAATCTCTTGATCGCTTGGCCCCATGTGGTAACTACCCATTGGAATATAAAGTGTACCAAATGGATCTGGCTGGAACCACTTTTCTCTTCCTTCTACGCCAACTAACTCACCTACCTTTTTATTACAACCTGTAACAACGGCAACAAATGAAGCTAATACAATTAATTTTTTCATAGTACTTTGTTTAGTTTTTTTGCTTAAAA
>CANLAV010000172.1 GCA_947487905.1 Bacteroidota bacterium
CTGTTGCCCCACCATGGATAACCATTATAAACGCTAACGCCATAGTTATAGGGGTTTTGATTATACCAATAGGAGTTTGTGTAATAGTTATCGTAATAACCTAATCCAGCTATTGGATTTTCAAATCGTTTAACGCGAGTTGCATATTCATAATCATAATAATCATCGTATTGAAATTCCCTTTCTTTATAGCTAGGATTGGCGTCGTCTTTTGCCTTTTGAGCTAAACGTTCATTATTTAAAGAATCAGTATACTGCTTTTTGTAGGCTGCTTCTTTAGCTCTTTCTAAAGCGGGATTTGCGTATACATCGTCTGAGAATCTTTCTATTTTCTTGATAGCGCAAGAGGATAAAAGAAAGAAGGCTGTAATTGATATTAATACAAAGTGTTTCATTTTTTTTAGTTTTAAATATTAGAGATTACGTCTAATAAAAGTTTAACTTTGCAGGGTTTTGTGAGAATAAAGTTACGAAATAAACAAGACTAATTAATTAAAAAGTTTTTTTTAACAATTGTTGTAAAGTATTAGTAAAGATTTAACTACAAGAGCCGCAGATTATAGTAAATGGTATAATGAAATTGTTGTAAAAGCTGATTTAGCTGATCATTCAGCAGTAAGAGGTTGTATGGTTATTAAACCTTATGGTTACGGCATTTGGGAAAACATGCAAAAAACATTGGATAAAATGTTTAAAGATACAGGGCATGTTAATGCCTATTTTCCCTTATTTATTCCAAAAAGTTTATTTGAAGCGGAAGAAAAAAACGCGGAAGGTTTTGCCAAAGAATGCGCTATTGTAACGCATTACCGTTTAAAAACTGATCCTAATAATCCAGGAAAACTAATGGTTGATCCTGAAGCAAAGCTTGAAGAGGAATTAATCGTGAGGCCAACTAGTGAAGCTATTATTTGGAATACATACAAAGGTTGGATACAATCATATCGTGATTTACCTTTATTAATTAATCAATGGGCCAATGTAGTACGTTGGGAAATGAGAACTCGTTTGTTTTTAAGAACGGCTGAATTTCTTTGGCAGGAAGGTCATACAGCACATGCCACTAAGGAAGAAGCAATCATTGAAACTGAAAAAATGTTGAATGTTTATGCTGATTTTGTTGAAAATTGGATGGCAGTGCCTGTTGTAAAGGGAATAAAAACAGCCAATGAACGCTTTGCAGGTGCTGATGAAACCTATTGCATTGAAGCATTAATGCAAGATGGCAAGGCATTACAAGCAGGAACGTCTCATTTTTTAGGACAAAATTTCGCAAAAGCATTTGATGTGCAATTTGTAACAAAAGACAATAAAAAAGAATTTGTTTGGGCAACATCATGGGGTGTTTCTACGCGTTTGATGGGAGCATTAATTATGAGTCATAGTGATGATCATGGATTAGTATTGCCTCCAAAGTTAGCGCCTATTCAAGTTGTGATAGTCCCTATTTACAAAACAGAGGAAGGTTTAGCGAAAATCAATGAAGTTGTGTTTAAATTAAAAGCCAATCTTCAGGCTAAAGGAATTTCTACAAAATACGATGATAGTGATACGCGCAAGCCAGGCTGGAAGTTTGCAGAACACGAATTAAAAGGCGTGCCTGTTCGTATTGGCATTGGCGAAAGAGATTTAGAAAATGGTACTGTTGAACTTGCACGTAGAGATACACTAACAAAGGAAACGGTTGCTATAGATGGAATTGAAGTGGTTATAGAAAATTTATTAAACGCTATTCAAACTAATTTATTTAATAGAGCGAAAGAGCGTCAAGTTCAAAGTACTTATTTAGTTGATACTTACGCCGATTTTAAAACAACTTTGGATGAAAAACCAGGCTTTGTTTTAGCGCATTGGGATGGAACTCCGGAGACTGAAGAGAAAATTAAAGAAGAAACTAAAGCCACTATTCGTTGTGTACCTTTAAATAATATGCAAGAAGCTGGTGTATGTATTTATAGCGGAAAACCAAGTACTCAAAGAGTTTTATTTGCTAGAGCCTATTAATAAATGGATTTTAAATTTTTAAATATCGAAATGCATATTGAGCGTTTTATTTCATTTTTATTGGACTACACGCCTCGTTTAATCGGTGCTTTTTCGGTTCTATTTATTGGATTATGGCTTATTAAGCGATTTGCTAAAATTGCTTCAAAAGCAATGGATAAGAAAGATTTAGATGTTTCTTTACGAACATTTTTATTGAGTTTGTTATCGGTTGGCTTAAAAGTCATTTTAATTGTTACCGTTGCTGGCATGATTGGCATAGGAACAACTTCTTTTGTAACGATACTTGGAGCAGCAGGTTTAGCAATAGGTCTAGCCCTTCAAGGTTCTCTATCTAATTTTGCAGGCGGTGTTTTATTACTTATTTTTAAGCCTTACAAAGTTGGTGATACCATTGAAACGCAAGGGCAGATAGGAAGAGTTACAGAAATACAGGTTTTTAATACGTTACTATTAACTTCAGATTTAAAAACGATTATTTTACCCAACGGAGCAGTATCGAATGGGACCATAGTAAACTATAGCAAAAATGGTGTTTTAAGAGGAAATGTAGATGTAATTGTATCAGCATCAAATGATATTGATAAAGTGAAAGCATTATTATTTGAAGCTATATCAAAGCATGATTTAATTATTAATGATCCTATCCCCGAAATTTTTGCCATAAAAATTATGGATAATGCGGTAACCCTTTCTATAAAAGCTTATGCAAAATCTGAAAATATGTCGCAGGTTAATTCAGATATAGTTGAAATAGCTAAGAAAGTGTTTGACCAAAATAAAATTGATGCTCCAGTTCAAATGAGAATGATTCATAATGTTTAAATCGATAATTTTGTCCGATAAAAATATTTAACTTTAAAGTCTTAAAAAATAATACCATTACCATGTTTGATAATTTATCCGAAAAACTAGAAAGAGCCCTTAAAACATTAAAAGGTCAAGGGAAAATAACGGAAATAAATGTTGCAGAAACATTGAAAGAAGTTCGTAAAGCGTTATTAGATGCCGATGTAAACTTTAAAGTTGCAAAAACGTTTACTGATTCTATCAAAGAAAAAGCATTAGGACAAAATGTATTGACAGCCGTTTCTCCTAGCCAATTACTTGTGAAGATTACGCATGATGAGTTGACGCAATTGATGGGTGGGCAAATGGAAGAGATTTTCTTAGGTGGAAATCCAACCATTATAATGATGAGTGGTTTACAGGGTTCTGGTAAAACAACCTTTACAGGAAAATTAGCAAACTTTTTAAAAACTAAAAAAGGGAAGAAGCCATTATTAGTTGCTTGTGATGTGTATCGTCCTGCAGCAATTGACCAATTACATGTATTAGGTGCACAAATAGGCGTTGATGTTTTTTCAAATAAAGAAGAAAAAAATCCAATAAAAATTGCTCAAGCAGCAATTGTTCAAGCTAAAGAAAATGGTAACAGTATTGTATTGATAGATACAGCTGGTCGTTTGGCTATTGATGAACAAATGATGAATGAAATTGCTGATTTAAAAAAAGCAATTAACCCCAATGAGATTTTATTTGTTGTAGATGCGATGACAGGGCAAGATGCCGTAAATACAGCAAAAGCGTTTAACGATCGTTTAGATTTTGATGGTGTTGTTTTAACAAAGTTAGATGGTGATACACGTGGTGGAGCTGCATTGTCAATTAAATCAGTTGTTAACAAGCCAATTAAATTTATCGGTACTGGCGAAAAAATGGAAGCCTTGGATGTGTTTTATCCATCACGTATGGCTGATCGTATTTTGGGAATGGGTGATGTTGTAACTTTGGTTGAGCGCGCACAAGAACAATTTAACGAAG
>CANLAV010000173.1 GCA_947487905.1 Bacteroidota bacterium
AAGACACAAGCATGGTTATTGCCACTTCTAAAGGCACAGTTATAAAAATTGATTCCAATACTTTTACGTATGCAAATGGTACAAATGTATCCAATCAAATACAAATTAAAGTAAGGGAAATGCATACCGCTAGTGATATTTTCAAATCTGGAATACCAATGAGTGTCGATGGTGCTCGAAACGATTTTTTACAATCTGGAGGTATGATAGAAATTAGGGTATTTGATAATAATGAAGAACTAAAAATTGCTGATGGAAAAAGTATTGGCATAGAACTCGCTAATTTTTCTCCAGCTAATGGGTTTAGTTTATATTATCTTCAGGGCAATGAAAATTGGAAAGTAAGTGACACATTTAATGTGAAAAAAAATGAACGCAAGTCTAAGGCGCTTGAAAAAATAGTCAAGTTTTTGAAACAGCCTTTTGTTAAAAAATCTACTCCTATAAATGAGAACTATTTGATTGTAGCTAATTTAAAAGAAGTTCCACATCTAAAAGCTTTTCAAAACCAGCAATGGAAAATTGTAAGAGGAACAGATCCTGAAATTGTTGAAAAATGTATGCGTTTATCGTGGGATGACGTAGTTGTAACGCCTATAAAAAATAATAAAAATCTATATAACCTTGCTTTTACTAGGTCTATTATGGTACATGGTTCCGGTACTGATACTATTTCTTTAAATGTTCAAGCAAGTCCTGTTAATACAAGCGATACAATATTTACAAATCAACTTAGTGATTATAAAAAGGCAATTGTAAGAATGAACGATGAGAAAATTCGATTACAAGTTGAAGCCGATATGGTTAGTAGTTTTCAAATAAGACAATTAGGTGTTTGGAATATTGATAAAATCATGAAAAATGATGATTTAGTAAAAGTTTCTTTGAAATTTGATTTTGAAAAAAATATTGATCCTTTAGTAAATCATATCAAGCTCTTTGTTTTGTATGAAGAGGACAATTCTGTTGTATATTATTTACCACAAGATTGGGATAAGGTTAGGTTGTCAAAAACAAAACGAATTTCACTTGTGGCCGTATTGCCTAATAATAAAGTTGCATTTGTGGATCCTAAAAACGTGAGTGCTATGGTTAAGCAGGATAAAACCAATATCTTTTTTAATACTGTTGAGCAACCAGCAGGCTCATTCAAATAATTTTAATTGATTTTTATGAATCCAGAGTGGTTACTGTATTTTTCCATTACCTGTTTTGTTTTTGCCTTTGTTGTGTATATTTTTAGATCTGAGGATAAGTATAAGTTAAATACCTCCAATGTGCAGTTTTGTAGAGAAGTGATGAAGTGGACGGGGCCTATTTTGGCGACTCATGGGGTTAAATATTTTCCTTCAATTACAGTTAGGTACAATAAAAAATCACCTAAAATGGGTGTTTATATACCCTCATCAAATTCTATAGTTATTTATCTTAAAAGTCACGATGGTAATCTTTCCGAAATATGTTCTACAGTACTTCACGAAATAAAGCACCATATTCAATCCAAAAAAGATCCTGAATTTAGAAAGCTATTGAATTATAACAAATACGGTTACTATAACAACCGAATTGAACGAGAAGCTAGAGATTTTGAAAATGCCTATGTTCAAAATTGCCTCAAAGACCTTTGTAAAAGTGGCATTATTCAAAAGGTTGTATAAATGTTTCTTATAAAGTTAGCATTTACGCTCTCTTTAGAACTATTATATTGGAAGTATTCAGTAATATTACAATATAATTTAATTTCTATATGAAACTGTTATTTATCCCTTTAGTGTTTATTGCATCTGTTTGTTTGGGACAAAGTTCTATTCAAACGTATTGTGATACTAGACTGTTGACTATGTTAAAAAGCCAGCAGGCAGAAAATGGTTTGGTTATTTTAAAGGAAGTTTCTACGGGTAAAATTATTGCTACTTCCGCTTTTGTTTCTAAAAAGTCAAAAACCGGCATTGTATATGTAAAAGACAGTTCGATTTTGAATGTTAAGGTTGAGCCAGGCAGCCTTATGATACCAATAGCTACAGCCTATTTATTAGACAATACGAATCTTAATCTCACGGACAGTGTTGATATTGAAAATGGGACCACAACAATTAGAGGTTTAAAAATTTACGATAGTGAGAATCATGAAATTCGGAACACTTCAATTAAAACTGTAAATGAAATTTCAAGTAATGTTGGAATTGCGAAACTGTATGACAAAAATATTAATTACAGTCAAGTTTCTAATTTTATTAATGCCGTTAACAGTTATGTTCTTGATAGTGTATATTTTGGTTCAATAGATAAAACTGACATAAATTTGCCTTTCGTTAGTTTCGGATACGGATTAATGCTTACTCCAAAGCAGATTTTAAATTTTTATGATCGTTTAGCGAATAATGATCAAAAAATGTTTTTAAAGTCAACTACTTCGGTTAGGATGCAAGAAATCTTGGAAGGTATTTCTAAAAATGGCACATCTAAGTTATTACTAAATAATTCTGTAATCTCTATTGCGTCAAAAACTGGCACTACTTTAGCATTAAGTAAAAACGGTTATAGTGCTAAGAAATATTATTCTTCAATGAGTGGATATGCACCAACTACAAGTCCAAAATACAGTTGTATTGTGCTAATAAAATGTAAGCCAAGTTCACCACAATTTTATGGTTCAGTTGTAGCCGGCCCTGTATTCAGAGATATCTTAAACGAAGCTTGTAAATAACTTGTTATGAAATATACCTTAATGATAACTAAGTCTGCTACATTGTGCTTGGCGCTATTTGTGTTTGCAACTTACGGTTGTTCAGAATTATCTTCTAGAAATTCTTCTTTATTAACTCAAAAGAGTGATGTTAATTATGATACTGTATCAATTGCTATCGTTGGTGATTTAATGTGTCATTCTCAGCAGTTTAATCTTGCAAAAAAAGATACCGGCTACGATTTTAATCCAACATTTGCTCCTGTTAAAAAGTATTTAGAGAGTGCCGATTTTACATTTGGGAATCTTGAAACTGTAACTGCAGGAGCCGCACTTAATTATACAGGTTACCCAATGTTTAATACGCCTGTACAGTATCTAGATGCTCTTAAACATGTTGGTTTTGATGTACTTACTACAGCAAATAATCACTCCTTGGACCGTGGATTTACTGGCATAGAAAAAACGATTTATGAACTTGATCAACGTGGAATATTACATACAGGAACTGCTCGTTCATTAACTGATCGTAATGCCTCTTTAATACTTTCAAAAAATAAAACCAAATTAGGGGTATTGGCATACACTTATGGTACAAATGGCATTAAAATTCCAGAGGGTAAAGGGTTTTGTGTTAATCTCATTGATACTCTTCAAATCAAAAATGATATAGCTAAGTCTAAGAAATCGGGAGCTGATGTTGTAATGGTTTTTGTTCATTGGGGCAATGAATATCAGCGATATGCAAATGATTCTCAAAAAATGTTGGCTAATTATATCCATAAAAATGGCGCACTACTTGTTTTTGGTTCACATCCACATGTTTTACAACCAACTAGCACAAATAGTGACTATGTATCTGGCTTTACTGTTTTTTCTTTGGGGAACTTTTTTTCAGCACAAAGAAAACAATATACAGACTGTGGCATCATTGTAAAACTTAATTTGGTAAAAAATTTAGCTACAGGGGTTGTATCAATTCAAAAAGCAAATTACATTCCAACGTATGTTAGTACTCAAAATGGATTTCGTATTTTATCTGTTTCTGATGCTATTGAATCATTTAAAAACAAAAATATAAATCATTTATCTTATAC
>CANLAV010000174.1 GCA_947487905.1 Bacteroidota bacterium
AATCTAAAAAAACGAGATTTTGAAGATACAACAAGAAAAGAAAACCCATTAATTCAAGCAAAGGATGCTGTTGTAATTGATAATACTGACATTACAAAAGAAGAACAATTAGACTACGTTATAAAAATCATTGAAGACTTATTATTAACAAGAGACTAAAGGTTTAAGGCTATTCATTATATTCAAGTTAGCGCTTTGAAATTTTGTTACCAGTTCCTCTTTGTCGGTTACATTTAAATCTAATCACTGTTCCATTTCTTAAGGCTGAGTGCTTAGTCTTTCGATGCTTCATTCTTTTTCTCCACATTTTAAAACTTGATGGTAGTGAATTTAAACGCATAAATTCAATCACATCTTTTTCTTTCAAACCAAATTGAAATTCAATAGCTTCAAATGGCGTTCGATCTTCCCATGCCATCTCAATAATCCGATTGATATCGCTTCCACTAAATCTGAGTTTGCTCGATGATTTTAATTTGGCCTCATCCTTTTCTTGTTCTATTAAATAGGCCATTGGTGAAGGTAAATCACTATAGTAACAAGTTTCGTCAAAACCGTTCATAATAAAAAATAGCTTTAAAATAAATTATAATCAAGTGATTAAAAATGATATAAAAAATACTGAAAACTTGCCCTACTTTTTTTCTTTTTCTTGTAGAATAAAATAAAAAGCAATACCGAATATAACAGTAATTAACCCTGCAAAGTAAGGAATAAAATTTACCATTTATTTAGATTTAATTAATTTAAGATAAATACCAAAAGCTAATATGGATGGTACCCAAATACCCATGAAGGCAGCATCTAGTTTATCTCCATTAAAAAATAAAACTTCAGAATAAATAAGAGATAACAATGCAGCTATAAAAAGTAATTTGTCTGTAATTGAGAATTTTTTTAACATAACATTAATTTTAATAATCAAATGTACACATTATAAATAAACTTTGTATTAAATTATTATAAACATTTTAATAGGAAAGAAGAATCTTAAAGAAGACTATTTAAAAATTGATTTATTAGAAAAGGTTAACCATAATTTTCGATATGTTTTTAATTTATCGTAATCATTCGCCTGTTTATCGATATTAAACTCACGCTTTCCGCGTGGATCATTTCCAACACCAGCTAAATAAGCCCAATTGCCCCAATTACTGCAAACATCGTAATCAATTAATTGCTGCTCAAAATAAGCGGCTCCATACCGCCAATCTAATTGCAATTGGTTACAAAAATAACTAGCCACATTTTGTCTTCCACGATTACTCATAAATCCGGTGGAATTTAATTCATTCATATTTGCATCTATAAATTCAATGCCCGTTTCGCCACTTCTCCATTTATCAAAAAGCAGACTATTATGTTGTGTTGATTCTATTTTCGATTGATTAATTCCAAACTCTAAAAAATAATGATGCTTATATTTCTTCATCATGAATCTAAAATAATCTCTCCATAATAATTCAAATTGTAACCAATAGGTTGAATCGTTTGCATTATAAATGGATTCATATTTTTTTAATTCATAATATATTTCTCGAGGCGACAAGCAACCCAAAGCCAACCATGGAGAAAATTTAGTTGAATAATTTTCACCGATCATTCCATTCCGTGTTTCCTTATAATTAGAAATGGCTTGAGTATCGAAAAAATAAGCTTTCAATCGATTAAACCCTTCCGTCTCACCACCTTTAAAATCAATTGCTGCACGACAATCTTTATCAAAAAGTGGTAAACCTAATTGTGATAAGCTTGGTAAAACTATTGAATCAATTTTTGGAGATGGGATAGATTTAGGTTTTTCAAAAACGGAACGTATTGAAGACTCTTTTTCAATATGCTTTCTGAAATTCGTAAACACATCAGGAATATCTTTTAAGGCAAAGGGTAAATCTTGTGCATGATACAACGTGCTAGTACTAAATGTTTCAAGCGTACAGTGTACTTTCCACAATTCCTTCTCAACTAAATCATGCGTTTGAATTTCTTCATAAGCCACTTCTTTTTTACTAAATACCTTTTGCACATTGAATTTTTGAACAAGTTTTATTAATTCAACTTCAGGCTTTCCTTTAGTAATTATTAATCCAGATCCTATTTGGCGTAAACTATTATCTAAATCGATTAAAGATTCTAACAAAAATTTTGCTCTAAAATTTCCTGTTTTTTGGAATCCAAATTCAGTTGATTTGAAATGATTTTCATCGAAACAATAAACTGGAATAATGCAATCACTTTGTTCAATAGCACGAACAAGCGTTTCATTATCATGCAAGCGTAAATCTGTTTTAAACCAAACAATGGATGTTTTCATAGGTTTCAATTATAATTCATTAATGTGCTTTAAATAATAATCAGCTTGTTGTAATAACTCAGCTTTCACATTTGGTTGCATTTTTCTCCATACGTTGTACATCATCCCAATTCTTGGATTGCCAGCTAATTTGGACTCGTGTTTGTCATAAAAATTCCAATACAAACTATTAAACGGGCAGGCTTTATCACCTGTTTTTTTTGCTTTATCATAAAAACATCCTGAACAATATGAACTCATTTTATTAATATAAGTAGCAGAACTAACATAGGGTTTTGAACCAACAATACCGCCATCAGCAAATTGACTCATGCCTCTTGTATTAGTAATTTCAACCCATTCAAAAGCATCGATATAAATGCCCAAATACCATTTATCCACTTCAGAAGGATCTACGCCAGCTAATAAAGCGAAATTTCCAGTTATCATAAGTCTCTGAATATGATGAGCGTAAGCGTATTTTAAGGATTGATCAATAGCATGTTTCATGCAATTCATTTTTGTTTTTCCTGTCCAAAACCAAGTCGGTAATTTTTCAGAATGTTCAAAATAATTTAGAGAAGCGTATTGGGGCATTTTAAGCCAATAAATTCCCCTCATGTATTCTCGCCAACCAATTATTTGCCTCACAAATCCCTCTAACTGATTATAGTCAATTTCGTCTGGTCTTTTTTGATATTCTTCGATTGCTTTATTTACAACTTCTTGAGGTGATATCAATTTAACATTCATTGAAAACGATAAACGCGAATGATATAAAGACCATTCGTCAGGAGCCATTGCATCTTGAAATGTCCCAAACAGAGGAAGACATTCTTTTACAAAAAAATCGAGTAACTGTAAAGATTGAATTCTATTTAAAGGCCATAAAAAAGATTTGGCTCTTACAACCCCAATTGTTTTAATATTCGCTTTTTTTATTTCGTTTTCAATTTCTGTTACATCATTTGAAAATAAAAACGGTGTAATAACGCGATGTGTTTTAGGTAATTTTTGCCTGTTGTCTTCGTCAAAATTCCATTTACCATGTAACGGTTTATCGCCATCTACAATTAAAACATGGTGTTTTTTTCTCATATAACGGTAAAACGTTTCCATGAGGTATGTTTTTTTTCCTTCAAATAAATCGCCTAATTCATTGCGTTTGCTGAAAAAATGTTCCGTGTCAAAAACATTAAATGGAATTTGCAATGATAAACAAAATGATTTTAAATGCTCGTCAACTCTATATTCATCTGGCATTTGATATTCAAATTGTAAAAACTTATGGTTAACTATTAACTCGTTACAATTTTTTTCGAAACTTTGTAAATTAGTTTTATCATTTAATTTAAAATAAATAACGTTATGTTTTCTCTGTTGAAGTTCTTTTGAAAAAGCTTGCATGGCGGCAAAAATGCCAATCACTTTTTGAATGTGATGGTCTGCGTAATCAGTTTCTGATCGCACTTCCATCATAA
>CANLAV010000175.1 GCA_947487905.1 Bacteroidota bacterium
AAACTTCCAAAAGGATTTCAACCATCAACAAATTTTACTCATTTACATCAAATAAAAGCTGTTGGCGGTTCACAAGACTTACCTATTTTTACATTAACAGCAAGAAAAAGCAAAATCAATCAACTGATTGTAAAATATAATAATGAAACAACAGTTGCCAGTGCGAATCTTTCTGAATTTGAAGGGGTTTGGGTTGAAATTACAGAAAAAATAAAAATTGGTGCTAACGGAACCTATTCCATTACGATTAAAAAAGTTAAAAATGGCGATGAATTACTATCTTTTAGTAGTAACGACTTGATGACAATTAGACCAGATAATGATTTCATTCGACCAAAATGGGGAATATATAGAAGTCTTAATAAAGCAGCTGATTTAAGAGATGAAGCGGTTCGTTTTAATGAATTCTCTATTAAGGAAAGTCAAAAATAGTAGCAATATAATGAGCATTAAAAAACCCTATTCCTATTTTTTTCTACTATTTTCAATCACTACAATTGTTGCTCAAAAAAACACAATAAAAGGTATTGTTATTGATAATAAAAACTTGCAACCCATTGAATATGCTAGCGTTTCTTTAGTAAGTCAAATAGATAATTCTATAGTTTTAGGAGTTGTAACAAGTAAAAACGGAAATTTTGTTATTCAAAATATACAATCGGGTAATTATACAATCAAAATCTACTTTATAGGTTATGAAATTCAGTATTTAGATAACATTTTAGTTAAAAACAACCAAGTCTTAAATTTAGATACTTTCAAATTAAATCGAAGTAATCAATCTTTAGATGAGGTTATTATTAAAGGAACCAAATCAAATTCGTATAATAAAATAGATAAACAACAATACAAGTCAGACCAATTTGCAACAGCAAAAGGAGGTACTGCAATTGACATTATAAAGAATCTACCTTCTGTAACAGTCAACGGACAAGGAGAAATTAGTTTACGCGGTTCCAACGGTTTCATGGTTTTAATAAATGGAAAACCAGTTTTAACAGATGCGCAAACAGTGTTGAGTCAATTGCCAGCAAATACAATCGAAAATATTGAGTTAATAACCGCCCCTTCTGCAAAATATGACCCCGATGGTAAAGGAGGAATAATAAATATTGTAACTAAAAAAGGAACTACCGATGGGATAGCTTTTTTAACAAATCTTTCTGGTGGTTTACCGAGTATCGACGATTTTAATAATTTAGAAAAACCAAAACGATTTGGAGGCGATGTAACTTTCAATTATAAAAACAAAAAATTTGACATCACAATTAGTGGTAACTATCTTCGAAACGACGTAAATGGTATTCGTGAAGGTGATGTATTTACCAAAAACTTCATTAATAATACCATCACTCGATTTCCATCGAATGGAGAACGAAGTTTTGACAAGTACAATTACGGAACTAAAACAGCAATTTCTTATGCTGCTAATAAAAATGATACCTTCAGCTTCGGTTTCTTCGTAGGTAAAAAATTTCAAGCCCGACGCGCAGATATTATATATAATAATTCGACATCTGATTTAAATACCAATGCTTTAATAAGTGAAAACCCGTATTTTAATTCAAATGTACAAACTAAAGAAGGTACATTTACCTTAACCAATCTTGATTATACCCACACTTTTGCAAATACATCCAATTTGACCACTTCATTATTATATGAAAAAGCGGATTTATATGGAAATACAATCAATAAAAATTTAGATTTAGCTACAAAATCAATTGTTCTTCAAGAAGTAAATAATCCTTATAAAAATCCAATTGATGGCTTCCGATTTAAATTAGATTATGCAATTGCAATTGGTTCTGGAAAATTAGAAAGTGGTTATCAATATCGATTTGATCAACAAAATGGAAAATTTGATTACTTTGTAACTCCAATATCTACTCAACCTGACGCAGCTAACTTTCGAGGAACAGCAAAATCTGTAAATCATATTAATAGTGTGTATTCACAATACAACGGTAAATCTAATAAATTAGATTATACGGCGGGATTGCGCTATGAATATTCTACGAGAGAAGTAATATTATCTACAGATACCAATCCTCATGTATTAAACTTAAGTAATTTATTCCCGTCTGCTAATTTATTATATACTTTTAATAATTTTTGGAATTTAAAATTAGGATGGAGTAAACGAATACAACGGAACAATAATTTTGAGTTGAACCCAATACCAGAAAGAGAACATTCAGAAACATTGGAACAAGGCGACCCCGATTTAAAACCACAATTTGTAGATTTGGCAGAATTTGGTGTGAACCACAGTTTCAAAAAGGGAGCTTTATTTACTACATTATATTATCAAAATATCAAAAATCCAATTCAACGTGTAAATAGTGTTTATGCTGATACAATTTTGAATAGAGTTTTTACCAATGCCGAAAAAGCAAGACTATTTGGACTAGAATTTGGAACTAATTTAAAACCTGTAAAATGGTTTTCATTATTTGTAGGAGGGAACATCTATAATTATAAAATTACCGGTAAATTGAACATTTTAGGTACTACATCAAACGTTGATAATTCTAATTGGGTGTATTCATTAAATGCAAATAGCACATTCAATTTAGACAAAACTACGAGTATTACAGCCAATGTAAATTATACTTCTTCAAAGCCAACGGCTCAAGGCGAAGATTCTCGATTTTTATCTCCCAATTTGTCCGTAAAGAAGACCATCTTGAATGGAAATGGAACAATAGGATTGCAATGGCAAAATATTAATTTTGGAAATATGGATTCAAACCAACAACGGATTACAACGTATAGTTCGGATTTTTATACTACAACAAACTACAGCTATGAAACAAATGTATTACTATTGAATTTCAGTTTTAATTTAAACAAATTATCAAGTAAAAATAAATTACCTACAAGTGAAATAGGTGAAAAAGAATTTTAATTATGGATAAAAAATCACTGAAAAATAGTAGAAAATTAATTTTAACTAGCTTATTATTAATAACAAACAAATTTTCCTATTCGCAAGTTATTTTAAATGCAAATGGGCCAGGTAATACGTACGAAAGAATTACAAGCTTTTTTGCTCCAGGAAATGGTGTTAGTGCTGTAGAAGCACCTGATTTATTTCATCCTTGGGCATCAGGACGACACATTGCAGAGGTTTTTGATCCGGAGTTAAATAAATATGTTTTCGAATTTTATTCGCATGCTTTATTAGATAATGAACCTGTTGATCCAACATTAACAGATAGGCAACGAGTAGAAATTAAAACCTATGCAGCATCACCCGATAATTTAAAAGGGACTCTAGGTGAAAATATTATCTATAAATGGAAATTCAAAATACCAATTGGTTTTCAGCCTTCGGCAAATTTCACGCATTTACATCAAATAAAAGCAGTTGATGGTGATGATAGTAGTCCACTTTTTACATTAACCCCAAGATTAGGAACGCCAAATAAATTAGAATTAATTTATGTTGCTAATGCATCTTCTGGAACAGATAAAGTTAGTATTGTTGACTTATTGCCATTTGAAGGAATTTGGGTTGACGCTGAAGAAAAGATAAATATTGGAAGTTCAGGCACCTATTCAATAACTTTAAAAAAACACAGCGACGGAACTGTTTTGTTATCCTACAGCAATTCTGATATTGCAACTATTCGTCCTGACAATACTTTTATTCGTCCAAAATGGGGAATATATCGTAGTTTAAATGATGTTGAAAACTTAAGGGATGAAACCGTTCGGTTTTCAGATTTTAGCATT
>CANLAV010000176.1 GCA_947487905.1 Bacteroidota bacterium
GTAAGAGATGCCAAAACAGCTGCTTGGTCAGAATATTTAAAACCAATAAAATCAGAACTTTCAGAAGTTATTAATTTGTTTAATGATTTATCAGGAAGTATTCATACTGATAAAATTAATGCTATAAAAATAGAATTAAATGCCATTAAAGAGCCAATCAGAAAAGACATTTTAGTTGCTGTAAAGAAAGTGTTACGCTTAATTAAAGAAGAAAATTCAGCAACACGTCAACAATTAATTAGCTGGTTAAGTGATGCTAATAATCTTAATGAAGATAGATACAGTTCTCATTTATACTCACAATCTAATCAAAAAATATCTAATATAGTTTCTGTTGAGGCCGTTTATAACGATGATAAATTAGTTGATGGACGAGAATTATTAAGAGAAAATTTTGATTTTATTTTAAATAAATATCCTGAAGTACTTATTTTTGGTGAAGATTCAGGTAAGATTGGTGGAGTAAATCAAGGCTTAGAAGGTTTACAATTAAAATATGGTGAACACCGTGTTTTTGATACAGGGATCCGAGAAGCAACTATCATGGGACAAGCCATTGGATTAGCCATGAGAGGTCTTCGTCCGATAGCTGAAATCCAATATTTAGATTATCTATTATATGCCTTACAAATAATGAGCGATGACTTAGCAACGCTTCAATGGCGAACTAAAGGTCGTCAAAAATCACCTGTAGTTATTCGTACACGTGGACATCGTTTAGAAGGTGTATGGCATAGCGGTTCTCCAATGGGTATGATTGTTAGTGCCTGCCGTGGGATAAATATTTGTGTGCCAAGAAATATGACTCAAGCAGCAGGTTTCTATAATTTACTATTAGAAGCTGATGAACCAGCTTTAGTTATAGAACCCTTGAATGGATACCGTTTAAAAGAAAAATTGCCTTCAAATATTGGTACTTATAAAGTTCAATTGGGCTTACCTGAAACACTTATTGAAGGTTCAGACGTTACTTTAGTAACTTATGGCTCGTCTATTAGAATTGCTCAAGAAGCTATTAAACAATTAAAAGAACACGGTATCTCTGTTGAATTAATAGATGTGCAAACGCTTCTTCCTTTTGACATTAATCACTCTATTTTAAATTCAGTTAAAAAAACAAACAGGGTTATGTTTTTTGACGAAGACGTTCCAGGTGGCGGAACAGCTTATATGATGCAAAAAGTTTTAGAAGAGCAGGGCGCTTATATGTTTTTGGATTCTAAACCAATAACACTTGCTTCAAAACCTCATAGACCTTCCTATGGTTCGGATGGTGATTATTTTAGTAAACCAAGTGCTGATGATGTATTTGATGTGATTTATAATTTGATGTTAGAAGTTAATCCTAGTAAATTTGATTTAATTTACTAGTGTTAGCTTTGGTGTAATATGGATTTAATCGAAGTTTATTCTCAAAATTATATTGATGATATAACGCGAAAGCGTCGTGGTGAAACTAGAATAGGAGAAGAGGTAATAGTTATTTCAGATGATACTCACTGGGATGATGAATTAAAAAAAAGCGACGCTCAATTTGTAATTATTGGAATACCTGAAGATATTGGTGTTAGAGCCAATTTTGGCAGAGGTGGCGCTCACACAGCTTGGAAACCAGCACTTGATAGTTTTTTAAATCAACAAAGTAATCAGTTTTTAGATGGAAAAGTGTGCTGCGTACTTGGGCACATTTTTGTAGATGACTTAATGGAGAAAGCTAATCAGTTAAATTCAAAAACAGAACAAGCTTTTTTAGAATTACGACAGTTAGTTTCAGAATTAGATAATCGTGTATGTTTAGTTATTACAAAAATTATTTCAGCTCATAAAATACCGATTATTATAGGCGGTGGACATAATAATGCGTTTCCTATTATTAAAGCGTGTTCGGAAATATTAAATAAAAAAATAAATGTTATTAATTGCGATCCACACACTGATTTTAGACCACATGAAGGAAGGCATAGTGGTAACGGATTTAGCTATGCTTTTTTTGAAAATTATATAAATAAGTATTCGGTATGTTGTGTTCATGAGCAATATAATACTTCTGATGTTTTAAAAACATTTCAAAAAAACAATTCACATTTATATTTTAGTACGTATGAAGATGTTTTTTTACGCGAAACTAAAACATTCACACAAGTCTTAAATCAGAATATTGGTTTTGTGAAAGATGATCTGTGTGGAATTGAAATAGACTTAGATGCCATTACCAATGTTCCTTCGAGTGCTAAAACAAGTAGCGGACTTTCTCCAATTCAAGCAAGGCAATATGTTTATCAGTCGGCCAAACAACTTAATACACTGTATTTTCATATTGCAGAAGGAGCGCCCATTTTATCGCACATAAAGGCTGATAATAAAACAGGAAAACTTATTGCTTATTTAATGAGTGATTTTATAAAAGGGATTATTGAAAAAGAATAGTTTTTTTAACCCTTTAAAATTGAAAAGTAAATTAAAGTCCAAATGGTAATAAAAAATAATCCTAAAAATAAGGTGTGGTAGTTGTTATGAATGTCCTTTTTTATCAAAAGTCTATATAAAACCCAAATCATAAATAAAAGAATACATGCCACTGGAATATAAACTCTTAGCATGATATTCTTTAAATTAGAAAAATAAAATTAATTTGTTTCTTCTAAGTATGCTAAAATACCGCCAGTTAGGTTATATAAATTAGTAAACCCGTGCTGACTTTCTAGAGCATTTATAACACCTGCACTGCGTTTTCCGCTTCTGCAATGAATAATAACTTGCTTGTCTTTTGATATTTTTTCAAGGTTGTCCATAATGTCACCCATCGGAATTAATTCTCCGTTGATGTTTCCTTCATCAAATTCATATTCTTCCCGAACATCAATTAATTGAAAATCTTTTTTATCGTTAATTAATTGTTTGAGTTCGGTTGATGTTATTTCTTTCATGTGTTTGTATCTATAAATAATTAAAATATTTTCCCTTTAGTTCCTTCGGGCATATAATTAAAGAACGTATCGCCACGTAATCCAATACGTAAAGTCTCTAAAGGTATAACATCGTCAACACTTATATTGCCAACGTTTACATTAGCACCAAATAAGTTAATAAAATACACTTGTTGTGATTTTAGAGGTGTTTCCCAAATAATGTCTTCTACTTTAATTTTATTTGTAATACGAGTAATAAGCATAGAGTGAGCACTTCCATTTTTATGAAAAATACCAACCGTTCCGCTTTCTCTTGCTTCTGCTATAACTTTAAAAGATCCTGCTTCTAATTCAGCTTTCATCATACTAACCCATTTTGCTGGATGTATAATAATACCTTCTTCTTTTGAACCAACTTCTGATAAAACAGTAAAGTTTTTCGCAAGTGTTCTTATGTAATTACATTTGCTATCATGAGCCATTTCAATGCTTCCGTCAGAAACTTCAGCAGCATCTAAACCGAAATTATCAATAAATTTTTGATAGTCGTCAAATTTTCCTCTTGCTACACATGCTTCAAAAAATGTACCACCTAAATAAGTTTTTATTCCTGCTTTTTTATACAGTTTTACCTTTTCTTTTACATGTTTCGAAACAACAGATGTTCCAAATCCTAATTTCACAAAGTCTACATAATCAGCATAGCTTTCAACAAAGTCTTCGGTTTGTCTTAGTGAAATACCTTTATCCATTACCATTGTAATACCGCTATGTCTTGGTTTTGATGTTCTTTCTGGTAAAAACGGAAGTGTTAGGTTATAGTTTGACA
>CANLAV010000177.1 GCA_947487905.1 Bacteroidota bacterium
CTAATGTTTGGGCTTCTTTCAAGATAAAATCACACTGACTATTATAATACTCCACTATTTTCTTTTTACCATTTTCAATAAAAGTTTGATATCCAGGGTCATTATCCTTTATGTTTTTTATTGCTGACATATATGCTTTTGTTTTACTATTACCAGCACCCTTAACGCTAACTGCATGGCTAGCAAACTTAGTCCCTGCAACTCCATCACCTATCATTAAAGTTACTTCTAATTCATATGCATAAATAACCGGAGTAGTTGCTGAAATCTCCTTGGTAAGTTCAATCACATTAGCGGTTAAAATAAACCTGCTGCCAAATGATGCTCCCAAACCACTATTAGTTACAACCCTATCTAATTTAGTTTTTAAAGATTGTTTTGAGGTTGCGTCTAGATCACCTAAATTTTCAGGAACAAAAACAGTAAGGGCCACTCTAGCCGCGTCATCACTTTTACCTAAATCATTTTGAGAAAACAAATTATTAAAAAATAATGAGGTTATTATGATTAAAGATATTGATTTCATTTTATTTTTCATTTTAGTATTTATTAAAAGATTATTTAATCATTCGAGTTGTTTTTTATATTATTTTATTTTATCCTCAATTAATTTTCTTTTCAGAGCCAAGCGCTGAACGTTAACGACAACCATTCTTTGTTGAAGGTTATCATCTTTCTGCTTCTTTCTCTTTATCTTATTTTTTATTGATTCATCTTTTAAACTAACAAACTGCAGGTAGGGTCCATCATCAGCAAAAAAAATGCCGAAATAATCTTCATGTATCCTCTCCAAATTTGGATTAATAATTAAAGCCTCAGCTTCACAACCTCCATTACCAGACTTAATACCTTTAAAAATTACAGCTCGAACAGCTTCTTTCTTAGCTTGTTCACTAGCATCTGATTTGTTTCTACCTTTACCAAATGCCTCCAAAGTTAATGAACCATCCATCTCTCGACCCAAACATCTTACATCATAATCATAATATGCTTGTGACTTTAAGTCGAACACTACCAATAATAGAAATAGAGATAGTAATATTTCATGATTTAAATACTTAATTGATTTTTTATCTAAAGTTTTCATGATTTAAATTTAATTATTGAATCAAGTAACTATTTTGGTTCTTGTTTAGTGAAAATAGCAATAACCTTGCCTTTTCCTACAGTTTGAGTAATTAAATAAAAACCTTCTAGTTTAGAACTCATTTCCTCCATCACTGTTTCAGCAAAAGATTCTACTGTATTGGCTACTTGCTTTTTACCTATTTCTCTTAGAGCAGGAATAGTAACGCCATAATATAAAGCTGTAGGACTATCTCCACCAATTTTATTCCCTGTTGTTGCTAAAACAGTAACTGTTTCATCAATAAGAGTTTTAAATTTTTTTCCTTTAACCATTCCATTAAAAGTTTTTTCTCCCTCCAAATCTTTGGCTATTCTAAAGTCTATTGAACAGCTTAACCCGTCCTTAAGTCTTAGCATGAAAAAATCAGAAACAGTCCCGCTAAAATCATTTGTTGCAGATTTTAAAGTAGATTTAATTAATTCAGTCATATTATCACCTGATGTTTTCTTTGATATTAAATTTCCGGTAAGCTCCTTAATATTTGAATTAGTTAATGGATCTACACCCATAAGTTGAATATTAAATTGAGTCTCTTGGCCCCCTGATACTGTCTCTTCATAGTAATTTATATCAAGGTAAATGTCAGCGTTCAATGTTCTGGCCATGAGGTCCTCAGTTGACTCTGACAGACCATATGATGACAGCTGGTCATTTACTTTAGCGTTTGAAATAGCATCTAACTGGGATGCTATTGATTGTACATCAAAACCATCACCAAAAGCCTTAGTAATTGTAGCTGTAATTATTTCAAAAATAGGCTGACCTGTTTTATTCTTCGCTGTTGTTATTTTTTGTAAATCTCTTATTTTTTTAGTCTCACCTTGATTATTTTCTATTCTTAAAGCCCCTAATTTTTCAAGCCATGAATCGCTCGGTTTAATAATAATTCTAGGTTTGTATTTTAATTCATCAGCTAATTTTTTATTAGATGCAACCAAACCAAGTTTTTCTAAATCTTTCTTAATTTGTTCGATACGTAATGTTACAGTTACCGTAACTTTCTTTAATTTTTTACGACCATCTTTAACATCACCACCAGGCTTACTAACATTTATTTTACCTTGAGCATATTGCAAACCTTTGCCTTCTTCATTAATATATGAAACGAAGAAATCTTTCTTTTGATCATATACTGATTTATCAGGAATCAACATTGACACTGCTGAAGCATCACCTATTTGATCAAATCCGATAAAAATTAATTCATAAATTGCCACTTTTCTGGCTTTGAGCAAACATTCATTAACACTTTCTGCAGAACAAGTAATGTCAACTTTTACATCAGTACCAACTTTATCCCCCCAAACTTCTGTTGTTTTGAAAGCATCTGTTTCTAACCATACTTCGTTTTGAGAGAATATTTTTCCTGAAAATATAATTAATAGTATAATGCTGAATGAAATTATTTTTTTTGTTTTCATGTTTTTATTTTTTAATTATTTCCTTTTATCTAATTATTTAAGCAATCTAATCACATTTATTAGTTCAGCCTTATCACCTCCTTTAAAGGTTGTAAATTCTTGAACTGGCTTAGGTTTCCCGTCGGCATCTAATTCCGGCTCAGCTCCTTGACGATTATCCCAAACTGGCAATTTTTTATCTACCTTTATTTTTCCTGTTCTTTTGTAATGTGGTATTCCAAATTCATCCCATTCTGTTGCAAGTATTTCAAATGTTTGACCAGGTTCTAAACCTTCCTTCATTCCAATTTTTGCTTGTAGTGGACCAACTTGAGCTATAGGTGAAACAGGTCTAAATTGTACATAGCTCTTTTGCAATTTTGCCATTGCATTATCAATGGTTCTTTTAACTTGTAAACTTATAATTTGTTCCTCTGTTCTTTTCTCACCTATCTTAAATGTAACAATAGAAGCAGAAACAGTTTTACCAACAAATTTTACTTTATATAAATTTGTAGTATCCCAAATTGAATTTGGGTTAGTTATATTAGAATTAAAAAAATAATCATTGGTTTTCTTTGCAATGTTCTCATTCCAATCCAATTGATATAAGTAAGTATTACATTTTACAGTGTAACCTTCTTTTGTTTTTTCGTAGACATCATCCAATCCTTTCATTGTTTTATCCATCATCATTTGAGGTTTACCTGCTAAAGATTCCATTGCTTTAGTTTTTGCTGCGTCTCTTATGAAACGGGCAACTGGTTCATTTGCATAGAAGTCCATTTTATTAAAAACAATAAATGTATTACCAATCACATCAATGTCTTTTATTAGCATGTCTTTTAATTGTTGTTCTGTTCTACCTTCTGACTTCTCATCAGCAGTAGCAGAATACATTGCTCTTTCCTTCAATAATTCCCAATTCATTTTACCATCAGGGGTTCTATTATACCATGAAGCCACGATTTGCTTTGCTATTTTCTTATCCTTAATATATTTATCTATGTAAATATTTGTAAGCTCCTCTTTTGACGGCTCCATTACAGCAATTGTTCCTTCTGGATTTAAAGTGCGTAATTTATTAAATGGCTTTTTATTAGCCTTTATAAAATCAAGCGGTTTTTTCAATGTATCTAAGTAAAAACCAGCATTCTTAAAATCTTCTGTAGTCAATTTTAGTAATTCAGGAGCAAATTTTTTATCA
>CANLAV010000178.1 GCA_947487905.1 Bacteroidota bacterium
AAAGAAATTGCAGAACAATTAGATAATATGGATTCGGATGACGCGGCAGACGTTATCAATGAATTACCTGAAGAAATTCAGAATGAAGTATTATCACAAATAGAAGATATAGAGCAAGCGAGTGACATTGCTGATTTGATGAGCTACGAAGAAGGTACTGCTGGTTCATTAATGGCAAAAGAATTAATAAGTGTGTATGCCCACGAAACAGTTTCGGCTTGTATTGATGAAATTAGAAGGCAAACAGATAACGTAGAAACCATGTATGCCGTTTACGTTCTGGATATGAATGAGAAATTGATCGGTATGCTTTCGTTAAAAAAATTAATTATTTCTCATCCATTAGCTAAGGTGGAAGAAATTTTTGATGCAGATATCATTTCATGTAAAACTAGCTCGTCGAGTGAAGAAGTTGCTGAATTGATTCAAAAATATGATTTAGTTGTTTTGCCCGTTGTGGACCAACTAGGAAGGTTAGTAGGTCGTATTACCATTGATGACGTGGTTGACGTGATGAGGGAAGAAGCTGAAAAAGACATTCAGCGAATGAGTGGTATTACAGACGATGTTGATAGTAATGATACGTTGTGGCGTTTATCAAGAGCTCGTATCCCCTGGTTATTAGTTGGAATGTGTGGTGGTATTATTGGCTCACGTATTATTGGCAGTTATGAAAATCAGATTCAACTTAGACCAGAAATGGCTTTTTTTATTCCGCTTATAGGCGCTATGGGAGGAAATGTAGGAGTTCAATCGTCAGCCATTATCGTTCAAGGATTAGCTAATAATACATTAATTACGGATAAAATTGCTCCTAAATTATTAAAAGAATTGGGTGTTGGACTAATAAATGGTTTAATCTGTTCAACATTAATTTTAGGTTATAATTTACTCATCAGCGAATCTTGGGCACTTGCTGCAACCGTTAGTTTAGCATTAATTACCGTTATTTTGTGTGCTTCATTTTTAGGAACCTTTGTACCACTTATGATGAATCGATTTAAAGTAAATCCCGCTTTAGCTACAGGTCCATTTGTAACAACCTTAAATGACATCATTGGCATTTCAATTTACTTCATTGTAGGAAGGGTTCTTTATAGCGTTTTTTAAATGCAAACACTACAGCAACTTATTTCAGGCGGGTTAAAAGGAACAAAGACACTCAAACTATCTTGCGGAATTACATCATTTCCTCAACACATTTTTGACCTAGCAGATACATTAGAAATACTGGATTTATCTGGAAATAATTTATCAGAATTACCATCAAATTTTCATGAATTAAAAAAAATAAAATTTGCATTTTTTTCAGAAAATATATTCACCCAGTTTCCTGATGTATTGTCAAAATGCGAAAATTTAACAATGATTGGTTTTAAATCTAATCAGATTCAAACTATTTCTGAAAAAGCTTTTCCAAAATCATTACGCTGGCTCATATTAACTAATAATCAAATTGAGAAATTACCGAAGAGTATTGGTGATTGTAAAGATTTGCAAAAAGTAGCCTTAGCAGGAAATAAATTAACAAGCTTACCTGATGAATTGGTACAATGCCAAAACATTGAACTTCTGAGAATATCAGCAAACTATATCGCAGAATTACCTGAATGGTTGCTTTCTATGCCGAAATTAGCATGGTTAGCGTACTCAGGAAATCCATGCTGTGTGCAACAAACTCAAAAAAACATCATTCAAGAGATAGAATGGGATGAATTTTCATTGGATGAAAAACTAGGAGAAGGCGCCTCGGGAATCATTTATAAAGCCAATTGGAATAATCCAAAGTCCAGTCCAAAAACAGTGGCTATTAAACTATTTAAAGGTGAAGTAACGAGCGATGGTTATCCAGAGGACGAAATTGATACCTGTTTATCAATTGGATATCAAAAAAATATAGTTAAAGTAATTGGAAAAATAAAAAACCATCCTCAAAAAACTTCAGGTTTAGTTTTTGAATTAATTCCACCTAACTATTTTAATTTAGGCAATCCTCCAAATTTTGAAACTTGTACAAGAGATACATTTACAATAAAATACACATTAGATCACATATTAATTATTTTAAAAAACATTGCAAATGCTTGTCATCATTTACATTCAAGAGGAATTATGCATGGAGATTTGTATGCACATAACATCTTAATTGATGAACAAGGAAATACTATTTTAGGAGATTTTGGTGCGGCATCTATATATGATTTAAAATCCAATCACACGTGCAAATTTGAAAAGTTAGACGTTAGAGCCTACGGTTATTTAATAGAAGATTTATTATTAAATATTATAGCAAGCGATCTGTTTTTAAAAAATATAGATAGATTAAAAAAAATTAAAAATGATTGTTTAAAAACAGAAATAATTAATAGACCATCATTTTCAGAAATTATAAATGAATTAAATACAATTTGAATTGTATTTATTCGGCCCAACGAAAACTATCAATTTCAAATCCAGCCAAATCTAACACTCTATCTACTACTGTTGATGCTAAATCCTCAAACGTTTTAGGGTTACTATAAAATGAGGGCGATGCTGGACATATAATTCCACCAGCTTGCGTTACAACTTGCATATTAGAAATATGAATTAAATTGTAAGGTGTATCTCTAATCATTAAAATTAATTTTCTTCTTTCTTTTAAGATAACATCAGCAGCTCGAGAAGTTAAATCATTACTAATACCTGAGGCGATGCGTGCCAAGGTTCCCATGCTGCATGGGCAAACAATCATAGTTGTGTATTTTGCAGAACCAGATGCAAAGGGTGCATAAAAATTATTCTTATCATAAAACGTAAATGGATAATTTTTATAATCTTCATTTCCTAATTCATGCTTCCAAACATCCTTAGCGTTATCACTCATAACAATACCAACCTCAGCAATTTGATTAGTGAGTTTACTAATTTTATCTAGTAATACTTTTGCGTAAATACTACCACTAGCTCCAGTAATACTAATTACTATTTTTTGTTTTGTGTTCAAATTATTTTTTTGTTTTTATACGATAACCCAAAGTAAATTCTAAAATATTGTTGTAATATCCTTTGTTGAACAAGCGAGCTAACAAATTGTTGTAATAAATAGCTTGTTTAGTATAATTTGGTCTAATCGTTATAAATGAATTACTACTTCTAAAATTAACAAACCATTTTTCATTAATATGATATCCTAATCCAACTTTAACTGAATACTCAAAATTATTAAAAGGATATTTACCCGTAAAATTTCCTTGTTCAGTATCTTCGTAATAGTTAATGAGGTAGCCAGCAGAAACACCAATATCAAACAGATATTTTTTATTTGAAGTATAGGTAAAAAGTAAAGGAACTTCAAGGTAATTTAAATTTAAATAATAGGCACTAAAATCATTTTTAGTTGGATTTTGATTTTTTTGTGCGCCTTTTTGAATAAATAAAAATGAAAGGCTTGATTGTAATTGATTCGATATTTTTGTTTCCACTCCTACTCCACCCAAAAATCCAACTTTATGAAAACCACTGTAAGCATCTCCATGAATTTGCGCTGGAGAAACACCCAAATTTAAAATTAAATCAAAGGTTGATTTTTTTTCTTGGCTAAATAAAACTATAGGTAAGAATAAAATAAATAAAATCTTCATATTACACGAAGATACAAAAATCTAATTAAACTGTTTTAACCATTTCACCGCATCATCCTGAGTTGTGAATAAACTAGTAGATCTTTCGGGTGCAACAA
>CANLAV010000179.1 GCA_947487905.1 Bacteroidota bacterium
ATACCCAAGTTTATTAAATTTTTCCGAAACAAAATCCTTGACTGACATCCTTTTTCTACTGTTGTCCCACATAAAATCAACACTGTCTAAAATGCCTGCTTCATTTGGATCATTACTATTAAATAAACTAGAGGAATTGGCAGATATATAATTATAGACTTTATATGAACCAAACGAAAATAAAGACAAGAATGCAATCCATTTTATAAATTTAAAAATAGAACTATTAGACAATTTTGCTTTTAAATAAAAATAACTTATTGCAAAATAAGAACTAACTACGATAGAAATAATTCCTAAATAGTAATATTCTTCAGTTATTACCCAAGCGTAACCACAAATGCCAAATAAAACAGCCCAATAGAGTTTTGTCTTTTTTAGGACTACTGGCAAAGATTTTGCAACAGTAGGATTAGGTCGAGGTTGAGGTTGAGCAGCATTAGGCGGCGATTTTGGCGAAGTATTTTTAGCACTAGTTTGATTCTTTTTATTTGTTGATGGTAAGGTTGGTTGATTATTTATGTTATTTGTATTTGATGAAGAATTTAAATCAAGAGGGAATAAAATAAAATCATCCTCTTGAGAAGTCAATTTACTTTGTGAAATAGAATTGGCATTAGTCAAATTATCTTCTTGGATATCCAAAGGGAATAGAACAAATTTATCGGCACTATCAACAATCATATTACTTTCATTACCTTCTGAAAGAGGATCTAAATTTGATTTTTTTGAAGTGGGGTTGTCAGAATTATCAATAGGTTTGTTCATATATCTAATTCCACTATTTAAAAGTAAAAAGCTTATTGAATTTAATGTTTTTATCCAAAAGGAATCCTTCAAATTCTTTTTTCCATTCAATCATTGTAGGTCTATGAGACGGAAAATCACTATCAAACGCTCTTATAAATAACTTTTGAAGACCAGCAGGAATTTGTTTGAAATTGTTATGCCTAAAATCATTTAAAGTTTCCCCATGCAGGAACTTGCGATTTCTTCCCCAAGCAAAACATTTATTCTTAACATAAAACTCAGTTGTTATCCCATCTGTAAATCTGGTTCCTCCGGTTACGGTAAATGGATGAGTAGAAAAAATTAGCTGATAAAATATTACAGCGATACTGTAATAATCATAATATTTATCTACTGGTCCCTCAGGAGCCATATAGTCAGGTGTATATTGCGGATGAGTAGGACCTAGTTTTCCTGTATTGTTTCTTAAAGTTAAATTATCTAAGTCTAAAATAAAAGGCACTATATTATTTGTATTATTTTCGATTGAGACCAAAATATTTAAGGGCTTAATGTCAAAATTACAAATGTCTAGTTGAATGGGGGCACCATGTTTTGATCTGATATTGTATATTTTATCAAATGAATTTGCAAGACTATAACTTAAAATAAATCGATTTCTAATGTTTTCACTACTATAAAAAAAAGTATTCATCCAAAGTTGGTATTTACTTGCGTCTTTTTTATACTTATAAAATGCTTTTTTGGGGTCATAAGCAAAAATAATTTGAGAAAGGTCGATACCATTATTTACGGTATTCATAATATACCCAACAATCGTTCCATTACGATTTTTAACAATATCATTAGGCCATGTCCCTACAGATCTAGAAATTGAACCATATTTGATATTAAAATCTGCAATTTTCTCTAGCTTATAAAATTTTTCAATCCTACTAACTAAAGTAATCTCTTTTTGTAAATATTCAGAATGAAATAATTTTATTGCTTTGGATTTATCATTTGCATGAAAAAAGACCTCTCCTGCAGATCCCCTACCTATTGAATTACCCAATTTTATTGAAATTCCCTTTGAGTCGTAATACATTTAAAAATTATTTATAATGGATTATAATTGTTTTATCATCATCAACTGATGGATTACTGATACTTTTCAATTCGGTCTGTATCCCTTTAAATGTATAAAGTCCATTCTCAATTAAGTTTGTAAGTCGAGCATTTGCTTCTTCTGGAATATTTACCTCATCAAGTGATTTAATTAAACCTTCAAAAAAAGGATGAAAAGGTATGTTTAAGTCATAAAAAGCATTGTCGCCAAGAATATCATCATAAACTCCTGTTTTAGGTCCTTTAGAACTACCATCAATTAAAAATTCTTGACAACCATCGGATGAAACAAAGTAATAATCTACTTTATCTTCAAATGTAACATAAGACCTAAATATTCTATCCCAACCGTCTTTAATAAGAAAAAAAGTGGCTCCGGCTGTAAATGTCATAAAGGGCACAATTAATGGTCTTGTCTCGGTTCCATTATAATAACCCGCTCTTCCATCTCCAATATTTGCTGTAAGAAATCCAAATGGAGTTTTTATAACTAAGATTAGTGTACAGTATAAATCTTTAGGTTCATGTCCTGATTTTTCTCCATAAAGTAATAGGTCAACTCTTGTTTGGTTAAATAAATCTGTACTTAATTTATTCCAACCTTCTAAAATCAACTTTTTTTCTTCTTCTTTTTTGAAGTCATATTTCGTTAATTCTTCAATTTCTAAACTTCTTGATTTACATAACTCAAGTAATCGATTAACGCAAAAACTAGATGCTATATGAGAGTACTTGCAAGAGCCAGCACCATCTGATACAATAGAAATACTAAAACTTTTTGGTTTCGAAAAACTTAAAAATTTTTTAATACCACCATTTGTTATTTTTTCAAATACAAAAGCATCCTGACAAGGAACTTGCGGTTCCATTTTTTTATGAGACTTTCCTTGAATACAAGTCCAGGAAACCTTAAAGTCATTTTCCATATTTAATTAAGTGCTTAAATCAAAAGTTATTGGTGTAGCAACTGAGGGTGGAAGTTGAACAGCCTGAGTGCCTCCTTTTTCCATAATTCCAGAAATACTTGCACTAACAAACTGAAAAACCTCAGCAAACTTAGAAACATCTTTCATTGCAAAGGCAGTTCCTGTATTCTTTAATCTCTCATCAGCTGTCTGGGCAGCAATCTTAGCTAAAAGTTGCATATCTGCTCCATCAACGCCGAAAGGTAAAAATATAAACCTCTTTTCATCGGATAGTTGTTGAATTGTTTGATCTAGTTGTTCAATTTCTTCTGGAGTGTTTGTGGGAGCTCCATCAGTAAAAAGTACAATAAAAGGTCGGTAATATTGCTCTCCATTCGTTTTATAGAAATTTTTTCTATCTGTAACAAGCTCAATTGCTTTATTCATTCCAGCTACAAGATTTGTAACTCCACCAATATTTAGAATAGGTAAATCCGTATCGGGAGATATTAAATCAATTGGTCTTTCTACCCTTGCATCATCATCAAAAGCTACAATCCCAACTTCTAGGCGATTTGACAACATAGTATCGTTTAAGATATCTTCTTTTATCTGAATTAGTGCTTTGTTTAATTCATCAATAGGTTTTCCTGACATTGAACCTGAAGTATCTAATAATATTACTACAGGACATTTCTGATCTTTGTTTCTAGCTTGTTCCATTTTTAATTTTTTTGTTTTTTATGAGTTTAAGCTAATATATATAAAATTTATTACAATTGTGATATAAAAACAATAATCAAAGTTATATTTTAGTTTAAATAATATTAAGTTTTTGGATAAGATTGGCGTCATCATTATTAACACTTTATTTTTGAAATTATATTAGGTTTAAATCATTTAATAATATATATTAGATTTTATACGAACTAATTTAAAACAGAAATA
>CANLAV010000180.1 GCA_947487905.1 Bacteroidota bacterium
AATTTTTAGTTTGGATACTGTCTTTTTCCTGAATGCTCATGTCCCGAATAATGATTTTTTCTTTGGTAACTCGATTACCCGAAAAAGTAATTTTTCGTATGTGAAGGTGTGAATAAGGAATTTCTTTTACGTCAAATGAAATACCTCTTTTACTTTGCGCCTGCAAAAAAAAGGGGAAAATGAAAAGAATGTTTAGTAAATATTTTTTCAAAATTGGAAGTGCAAAAATAAATAGATTATGATTGAATTAAATCATAAATGTCTAACGTATTTTTTCGAAGTATAAATATTTTATTTCGTTCTATTCTTACTTGCAAAATAGATGCAGGATTTGGCAGTAAAACCTTTTTTTCTAAAATGGTTTGTGTTTGATATGAAAATAAAAATGGATTTTGTTGATACACTAAATATCCATTAAAATATTGAACCGTTTTTGTTTTAAAATGATAAGTTGTATTATAAAAGCCATATAAATCAAACTTGTAAATGCCTTGTAAAGAATCTACCATAAACAAATTGCGCTCTTGTTCTACCATATATATTGGATCAATCGACTCAGTTAAAAAATTTCTCAAACTAATTGTCGATAATAACGCCAACTGATTGTCCAATTTAAATAAATTATTGGTCGCTTGATCGTATACCCAAATATTCCCATCCATCGAATTAGCAATACAAGGTGCATTAAAAATGCCGATGGTATTTAATTTCAATACATTTTTTTTTGAAAGCATGTTATCCAAAATAATCACTTGATTAAAATCGGCATAATATAATAGAATGCGCAAAGGGTTGGTTGCGTCTATTTGTGTTACTTTTCCCTTTTTTACTTCATTAAATTGTGCAATACTATCACCTGATGCGTTGTATTTGATTAAAAAATTATTTTCTTTAATAACATAACAATTGCCAATTAAGTCGGTTGTAAATAAACGAGCTTCTATGGGTATTGATTTCACCAATACCAATGAATCATTAGCCCTGGCAAATAGAGTAATTAGAAAAAATAATCCGGTAATAACCACCTTCATAACTACTAAACGAGATATCGTTAATGTAGTGAACTCCATTGTCCTGGAAGTACTAATTTCCAATCAGTACCATCTGTTTCACTGATGTATAAACCTTGATCGGTAGCACAAAACCAATAGTTTCTGATTGCATCCGTTCTATATCGAACAGTTTTTCCGATAATATCGCTCACTTTAGCATACCAAGGAATTCCTTTACCAATCGATTTAAATTGATTTCCACTGAAGCTAAATAACCCAGCACTATCTAAACCTATGTAAAATTTACCAAATACTTCTTTTCCGAATAATATTTCATGGGTATTCGGCAATAATTGTTTTCCTACATACCAATTTAACCCTTTATCTGCACTAAAATAAACGCCTTCATTTCCTTTAAAGTCAATTGCAAACAAGCTGTCATGTGAGTGACTAATATACCAACTATTCCCTACTGGCAACGTATTTGGTGAAACGGCAACTACTTGTGTCCAAGGATTCCATCCACTTGGTGGTACAGATTGTTTTCTTTCATACAACGTATCTCCTTTCATTGCATATAAATCTAAATTATTTGTACGAGTTATTGAACGAGGTAAATCTGGAGTTGCTGCCCAATTATTATCTGCTGTAAATGATTTTCCAAAATCCTTGCTATATCTAATTCCTGACTCGGTACATAAATAAACAGTTAAGTCATTGTTGTTGTAATAGGATACATTTGGGATAAAATAATTATAAAAAGAATCTTTTGCAGTTAACGATTTTCTCACTTTTCCTAAATTGCTGCTAAGTTGTAAAAATTTACCATCGTCTTTACTGAAATAAAAATTTTGTTTTATACAGCTAATCACGCTGTCAGCTATTACTATTTGACGAATCATCGAATTGTCATTATAATATAGTGTACTAAAATAAAGTGCATCATTTGTTTTTTTCAATATTCCATTGTAGCCTCCAACATATAATGAATAGGGCGTTTTTACAGTTGATCCATTATCTATTTGATTATATTTTTTACAACTGCTTATTCCAACAACCAGAACTAACAAGATTAAAATATTTTGTACAATTTTCATATAATTTTTATTTTAGTATAGATGAATTTCCGGTATAAAATTTAAAGTATGTAACTTTATCTTATTCAAATTCACCTATCTTTACCTCAAACTAGACGCTAATATACTATATTTCGTTAGATTTTAACCTAAAAATATCAAATATGAAGATTTCATTTCACGGAGCCGCAAGAACAGTAACGGGTTCAAAACATATTATTCATTTAAATAATGGAAAAAAAATTCTGTTAGATTGTGGGCTTTTTCAAGGCTTAGGAGCAGAAACCTTAGAGCACAATCAGCAATTTGGTTTTGATCCTACAGAAATTACCTACATGATTCTCTCTCATGCTCACATTGATCATTCGGGCTTATTACCTAAATTGGTGAAAGAAGGCTATCAAGGTAACATATTTTGTACACCAGCAACAGCCGATTTGACCACCATTTTATTGCAAGATTCGGCTTTTATACAGGAAGCAGATATAGCTTATGTAAACAAAAGAAAAATGGCCAAAGGTTTACCTCCTATTTCTCCACTTTATACCATCGCTGATGCCAAAAATGTTTTTCCATTATTTCAAAAAGTAAATTATGGTGAAGTTTTTAAATTAGATGATGATGTTTCATTTCACTATACTGATACAGGACATATTTTAGGGAGTGCTGCTGTTCATATTACAATCAAAGAAAATGGAAAAGAAACCACCATAACATTTAGTGGTGATGTTGGTCGGTATCGAGATGTTATCCTATGTTCTCCTGAAGAATTTCCTCAATCGGATTATATCATTTTAGAAAGCACTTATGGAAGCTCCTTGCATGAAGATTTGGCGAATACAGATGAAGAATTATTAAATCATATTCAAGAAACTTGTATTGAAAATAAAGGAAAATTAATTATTCCAGCCTTTAGCGTAGGCAGAACCCAAGAAATATTATTTGCTTTAAACAAATTAGAAGTAGAGGGTAGATTACCCGATTTAAATTATTATGTAGACAGCCCATTGTCTGTAAAAACAACAGAAATTATTAAACGCCATGCCGAACTTTATAATAAACAGGTGGTGCATTTAATGAAAGAAGATAAATATCCTTTTGAATTTAAAGGATTGCATATGATTACAGATGTAGAAGACTCTAAACGATTAAATAGTAAAAAAGAACCCATGGTCATTATTTCTGCATCAGGCATGGCAGAAGCAGGAAGAATAAAACACCACATTGCTAACAACATTGAAAATCCTCGAAATACCATTTTAATGGTTGGTTATTGTGAATATCATTCTTTAGGAGCCAAATTAATGAGAGGTGAAAAAGAAGTAAAAATATACATGCAGGAATTTCAAGTGAAAGCCAATATAGCCAGTATCAAAAGCATGAGTGCGCATGCAGATTATGATGATTTATGCCAATTTATTGCTTGCCAAAATGCGTCTCAAGTGAAGTCATTATTTATTGTACATGGCGAATACGATGTGCAAGAAGAATTTAGAAATCGATTGCTAAAAAAAGGGTTCAAGGATGTAGAAATTCCGAATAGACACCAAGTGTTTAACTTAGATTAACTAGTTGTTTCTTATTGAGTGATTGTACATTGTTCACAAT
>CANLAV010000181.1 GCA_947487905.1 Bacteroidota bacterium
AACGAATATTTATTTGATAAAAATGAATGGACGAGCTACACCGATACCAAGAAGAATTCATTTCTTCAATTGACCTACAATACCAATTACAATGGGAAAGCTGGAAATGGATTTTTAAAAGCCATTGTTCGAACTTCATTTAATTACAATCATTCCTACTTTCAGCTAGAAGATGTTCATCGTTATAATTGGAAAAAATTTGAAACAAAAACAAGGGCATTTGGTCGTTTTGGTTTTGGGAACGAAATACCAAATGAAAGTGCCGTTTATTTGCAAGGCGCCAATCCGGAGGAGTTGATGGAAAATAAATTTACTCGTTCACAAGGCATTATCCCGTTGAGTGCAGGAGGATACTCCAGCGCCGATTTTTCTAATTTACACATGGGAGGCGGTATGAATTTAAGAGGTTATACCGGCTATTACGCTATTGATCAAGATGGCAGTGGCAATCAATACTTGAATTACAAAGGAAGAAGTGGTGCATCGTTGAATATTGAAATTGACTTTGATAAATATTTTTCATTCATCAAACCTAAATACATAAGAGATTATATTCATTTTGATACGTATCTTTTTGCAGATGCAGGAATTATATCAAGAGGTGCCTTATCCCCAACTTCTATTTCATCATTAATTCCTACAAACGCTTGGAGTAAATTCAGATCAGACGCAGGCGTTGGTGTGGCAATGACAGTTAAAAAGTTTGGTCCTTTTGAAACCACACCTCCATTTACTGTTCGTTTAGATATGCCTTTCTTCTTAAATTCGCCTCCATATGCTAAACCAGATTTTATTCAATTGAATCGTTGGGTAATCGGTATAGGTCGTTCATTTTAATTCGTAATAAATTGTGTTCAAATGTTTTAGTTAATCTATTAAAATTCTTAATTTTTAATATACATTTGCAACGCTTTAAAATGAATTAGTAAACTAATCATTAAACATTAATCAGTAAACATTAATTAAAAATATGCCTTATTTATTTACATCTGAATCCGTTTCAGAAGGACATCCAGATAAAGTTGCCGATCAGATTTCTGACGCATTAATTGATAATTTTTTAGCCTACGATGCAAGCTCTAAAGTAGCTTGTGAAACCTTAGTGACTACAGGTCAAGTGGTTTTAGCGGGAGAGGTAAAATCAGAAGCCTATTTAGATGTGCAAGAAATTGCTAGAGGCGTTATTCGTGAAATCGGATACACCAAATCTGAATACATGTTTGAAGCCAACTCTTGTGGTATTTTATCTGCTATTCATGAGCAAAGTGCCGATATCAATCAAGGGGTTGATCGAAAAGTAAAAAAAGAAAGCTTTGAAACTAAAGCCAATGCACAAGGTGCAGGAGATCAAGGGATGATGTTTGGTTATGCCACTCGTGAAACCGAAAACTACATGCCACTAGCATTGGATTTGGCCCACAAAATATTAAAAGAATTGTCTAAAATTCGTCGTGCTGGTAAAGAACTAAAATACCTTCGCCCAGACGCTAAAAGTCAAGTTACGATTGAGTATGATGACAATAACAATCCGATTCGAATTGATACCATTGTAGTGTCTACACAACACGACGATTTTGGTAAGGATGCAATTATGTTGGCTAAAATCAAAAAAGACATCGTTGAAATTGTGATCCCTAGAGTGAAAAAACAATTGAAACCAGCTTTACAAAAATTATTCAACGATAAAATTACATACCATATCAATCCAACAGGAAAATTTGTTATTGGTGGTCCTCACGGAGATACCGGTTTAACAGGTCGTAAAATCATCGTGGATACCTACGGAGGAAAAGGTGCGCATGGTGGTGGTGCGTTTTCAGGAAAAGATCCGAGTAAAGTAGATAGAAGCGCTGCGTATGCAACCCGACATATTGCTAAAAATTTAGTAGCAGCTGGTTTGTGTGACGAGGTTTTGGTGCAAGTATCGTATGCAATTGGTGTGGCAAAACCATGTGGATTGTTTTTAAATACTTACGGCACATCAAAAGTGAAAATGAACGATGGCGAAATTGCTCGTATTGTAGAAAAAATATTCGACATGCGTCCTTATGCCATTGAGCAACGTTTAAAATTACGCAATCCTATTTACTCAGAAACGGCATCTTATGGACACATGGGACGCAAGAATGAAGTGGTTACAAAAATTTTCAACAAAGGCAAAAAGAATGAGTTGAAATTAAAAGTTGAGTTATTCACTTGGGAAAAATTAGATTATGTAGATGCCGTTAAAAAAGCATTCAAATTAAAATAAAAATAAAAAAGCGACTTTCGAGTCGCTTTTTTATTGCACTCAGCAAATGCTACTTGTCTGTTAGGAAAAATGAGTGGGGATGTACGTCCTTTTTTAGTAATTATTAATTGAACATAAATGACCATTTAAATTTATAAATAATTTTTTAATTTAAATTTAATTAACAAAGTTGTATATTCGTTAAGCGAAAAAGGAGTGTGTTAAAAGCATGACTAACCAACTGCCCATTTATTTATTACCAACTAAACACATAAAAATGAAAAAACCTACTACACATATTTTAATGACATTGCTTTTGCTAATGGTTTGGCAAGGAGATTTGATGGCAGGAAACATTACATTGTATAAAAAAGTAGGTGCAAATTACTTTTTAATTAAAAATGTATTAGCTCCAACTTTTGGTACAACACCAGCTCATACACCTACAAATGATGCTACTGAAGAATTTAATGAAATATCGGACGCAATGCAGAATGATTTTACTGCACTTGCTCCTTTAAACGGTTTAGCAGATGAATATTTTATTCATATTGAAGCAGTACCTAATGAAAAATATTTTGTGGGTAAACAATCAAATATTTCTGTTAATGGATCCGGTATATGGACATACCAAATATCTCCCAATGGATGTTTTACTGATTATAATAACAATATTTTATATGCACATAATATTAATAAAAAAATTATTTTATCAGGTGTGAGCAATGCACCCTTATTAAGCAATTCTAGTTCTAGTTTAACTTCACTAACTCCAACACCATCTAAAGTGAATATAAAATATTTTAATGATTTATATTTCGGTGCTTGGAATGCCCCTATCAATAATACATCTACAGGGCCAACTCCAAACAGTAATTCTCAGTCAGGCTCCCCAACACAAAATACTGCTGCACATATCGGTTCTTTTGTTTTTTTTATAGGTTGTGTTGGTGGTGTGGATATTTCTAACTTAGAAATTGATGGTAGTGTTGATGAATTAATTACAAACGGAAAAATTGGAGGGCTATGGGGAGATAAAGGTTACCAATGTTGGCATTATGGTATTTGGTTAGATGTTTTTTCGAACTCAAGTATTGAAAATAAAATAGATAATGTAGTTTGTAAAAAAATGGCATTGGATGGCTTCGCAGTTGGAGGTAATAATATTAATATAACAAACTGCCTTGCTGATTATAATACAAGACAAGGGCTTACAGTTTATGCCAGCAATCATCTAAAAGTAACAGATTGTGAATTTAATCATACTGCAAATTATTCTATATGGGGGGCTCCAGGTAGTGGAATGGATATAGAACCTACAGGGGGGATTGCTCAAAATGGTATATTTACTAATTGTAAATTTATTGGAAATGCAAATGTAGGTATTGTTACTGATGGTGGAAGTAATGCTATTGAAATTAAAAATATGA
>CANLAV010000182.1 GCA_947487905.1 Bacteroidota bacterium
TATCAAAAGATGAACTAGCATTTGTTATTAGTGATGTTAATGGAATTATAAGTAATTCAAGCGGGTATTTAGGTTCTATTAGTGATAGAAGCAAAGAACTGTTTTTTAACAAACAAACTGTTGGACAATATCTAATGAATCAATTAGACAAAGATTCACATACAAAATTAAAAAATCAAGTTTTTTATCGTCAAGATTATTTAGATGAATTTAATACCATTTGGGAAATACAGGCGAAATATCATAAAGAGTTATCTGAAGAATTAAAAGGAGAAATTCGAGATGTAATAATATTTTATCAAAGAAGATTAAAAAGCCAAAAAGGCTTAATAAGTTTTTGCGAATTTGAAAGTAATCAAATTGAATTAAATGATGATGGAAAGAAAAAGATAAAAACAATAGGTTCTCGTGTTTGTCCAAAATCTTCTCCGTTATTTCAAGAATTTAAAATTTGGCAAATATTAAATAATATACAACTAATAGAAAAAGATAATGGAGCAAAAAGACTATTAGAACAGGAAGAAAAAGAAATATTATTTAACGAATTAAATTTTAGAGATAAAATATCTAAAAATGAGGCTTTAAAAATTTTATATACAAATCACAAAGATTTAGATCTGAATTTTAAAGACATTGAAGGTAATAAAACTCAAGCTACACTATTAAAAGCATATATCGGTATCATAGAATTAAGTGGGCATGATGAATTTGATTTTACAAAAATGAAATCAGAAGAAATATTAGAAGTAGTAAAATCTATTTTTAAAGGATTTAATTATAATACTGACATTTTAAACTTCAACACTAATTTAGAAGGAAGTGATTTTGAAAAGCAACCAGCCTATCAATTATGGCATTTATTGTATTCATTTGAAGGGGATAATTCAAACACAGGTAATGAAAAATTGATTCAAAAAATCATGATTAATTATGGCTTTGAAAAAGAATATGCTACTATTTTAGCAAATGTAAGTTTTCAGCCTGATTATGGTAGTCTTAGTACAAAAGCTATTCGTAAAATATTACCGCATTTAAAAGAAGGGAACGAATTTAGTGTGGCTTGCACACATGCGGGATATAAACATTCCAAAAATTCTTTAACAAAAGAAGAAAAGGATAAAAAAGTTTTAAAAAACCACCTTGATATTTTACCTAAAAATAGTTTGCGCAATCCTGTGGTTGAAAAAATATTAAATCAAATGATTAACGTTGTAAATTCAGCAATTGATAGTTACGGGAAACCAGATGAGATTAGAATTGAATTAGCAAGGGAACTTAAAAAAAGTGCTGAAGAAAGAGAAAAAGCGACTAGCGCTATAAATAAATCAACAGCGGATCACGAAAAATTCAGACTTATTCTTAATAAAGAATTTGGATTAATACATGTTAGTCGTAATGACATTATAAGGTATAAATTATATTTAGAATTAGAACCAAGAGGTTTTCATACACTTTACTCAAACACTTATATTGAGCCTAATAAATTATTTACAAAAGAGTTTGATATTGAACATATTATTCCACAATCAAGATTATTTGATGATTCTTTTTCCAATAAAACTATTGAAAGTAGAAGCGTTAATATTGAGAAAAATAATGAAACAGCCTTTGATTATATCAGTGCGAAAAAAGATGATAATGGACTAAAAGAATATTTAAATAGAATTGAAGATTTATATAGAGCTTTTAAAATTTCGAAAACAAAGTACAATAAATTAAAAATGAAAGGTAATGATATACCTGATGATTTTATAAATCGTGATTTAAGAGATACACAATACATTGCGAAAAAAGCAAAAACAATTTTAGAAGAATTAGTAAAAGATGTTGTTTCAACAAGCGGAATGATTACTAATAGGTTGAGAGAAGATTGGCAGTTAATAGATGTCATGCAAGAATTAAATTGGAATAAATATGATACACTTGGATTAACAGAAACTATTGTAAATAGAGATGGACATAAAATAAAAAGAATTAAAGATTGGACAAAACGTAACGACCATCGCCATCATGCAATGGATGCATTAACTATTGCATTTACAAAACGAAGTCATATTCAGTATCTAAATAATTTAAATGCAAGAAGCGATAAATCTGGCAGTATTTATGGTATTGAAGTGAAAGAACTTTATAGAGATGAAAGAAATAAATTAAAATTTAAACCGCCTATTTCTCCTATAGAAGATTTTAGAGCAAAAGCTAAACAGCATTTAGAAAACACTATTATATCGATTAAAGCAAAAAATAAAATTGCAACGATAAATATTAATACCAGCAAAAAGAAAAGTGGTACAAATAAAAAGAAACAACTTACGCCACGTGGTCAATTACACTTAGAAACCGTATACGGCAGCATAAAACAACATGTAATAAATGAAGTAAAAGTTGGAGCAAATTTTAATGAAGAAATGATTGCAACTGTTGCAAACAAAAAATGCAGAGAAGCTTTATTAAATAGATTAATTGAATTTGATAACGATCCTAAAAAAGCATTTACAGGTAAAAATAGTTTAGATAAAAAACCTTTATATTTTGATAAATTAAAAACATATAAAATACCAGAAAAAGTAAAAACGGTTACTATGGAAACCATTTACACAATTAGAAAAGATATTACACCTGAACTTAAACTTGATAAAGTTATAGACCCAAAAGTAAAATCAGTTTTAGAAGAACGCTTAAAAGAGTTTGGTAATGATGCAAAAAAAGCATTTGTAAATTTAGATGAAAATCCAATTTGGCTTAATAAAGAAAAAAGAATAGCAATTAAAAGAGTTGCAATAACAGGCATTAGTAATGCTCAAGCATTGCATGATAAAAAAGACAAAGAAGGTAATTTAATACTTGACGAACAAGGTAACACTATTCCTGTTGATTTTGTAAACACAGGAAACAATCATCATGTAGCTATTTACAAAGATGAAAAAGGAAATTTACAAGAAAACGTCATTGCTTTTTTTGAGGCAACAGAAAGGGTTAATCAAGGCCTTCCAATTATTGACAAAACTTTTAAAGAAAAAGATGGATGGCAATTTTTGTTTAGTATGAAACAAAATGAGTATTTTATTTTCCCTAATGAAACAACTGGCTTTAATCCTTTAGAAATTGATTTATTAAATCCAGAAAACAACCATTTAATTAGCCCAAATTTGTTTAGGGTTCAGAAATTTACAATTAAGGATTATTTTTTTAGACACCATCTTGAAACTAATGTCGAAAATATAAATAATTTAAAAGGGATTACATGGTTAAGAGTAGGTTTAAATGGCATTAATAACATTCTTAAGGTTAGAATTAATCACATTGGCCAAATTATTTCAATTGGTGAGTATTAATTATAAAATGCGAAGAAATAAAGACCTTCAAGTTTTTTAAAACCTTGAAGGTCTTTATTTCCAAAACAATCGTCATGATAAAAAGAACTTTATACTTTGGTAACCCTGGTTTTTTAAAACTCAAAGATAAACAACTGAGTATTGAAACAACAGTTGATGGTGAAACTAAAACAGCCTTGATACCTGTTGAAGATATTGGCATTGTTATGATTGATAACCAACAAATTACTATAACCAGCGGTTTAATACAAGCCTTACAAGCAAA
>CANLAV010000183.1 GCA_947487905.1 Bacteroidota bacterium
AACCCTGTAAGGGCTGAAAATAAGGCTGCACGTTTTAATAAAGGGTTATTACATTCCGTTTTTAAAAGGCTATTCAGTTCCTCAATAGTTAAAAAGTTTCTTCGTGTTTCTGCCTGTTTAACGGGTTGTATTTTGCCGTTCAAGTCGTTGGTTAAATAACCGTCTTTATAGGCTTGTTTTAAAGTCGCTTTAAGTTTATTGAAATAGGAAACGGCTGAATTTTGGGCAAGGGTTACTTTATTACTTTTATTACTTTTGGTAGTGAGTAAATACTCTTTGAACTCATTACAAAACTTTTCGTTGAGGTCGGCAAACTTCAAATTTCCCTTTGTGAATATTTCAAGGTAATTGTATGCTGAAACCCAGTTATCGTGGTTACTTGCTTTACGTTTGTCGGCAAGGCTTTTAAAGTAGGTTACGAAATTCTGTTCGCCCTGCTCTTTTATTTTTAGCTGTTCCTTTTCATACCCTGTGTAAATTTCGGGCTTATTTAAATAGTTTTGACGTTTCTGCCTTATATCTTCGGCATTATTAACCGTATTTTCATCATGAATTTGATAGAGTGGTGAAAGTTTTTTATGTTCTTTTTTATCTAGTAATTTTTTTTCATTCAGGTCTAATTTGCCATGAATGTATAGCCCTAAAAACTCCCTTCGGGTTGGCTTACCTGTTTCGGGGTGTGGTATGGCTGGGTAAAAATCTAAATATAAACTTTGCCTGTTACCTGAAATTTTCTTTTCTCTTAACTTTACTTTTATTGCCATTGTTATATATTTTTAAAAAAGTTTTTCAATATCTAAACGCTTAATCCTTGTAATCCTTTGCCCTAAATTTACTGCTTTTATTGTACCTGAATTAATGTAACGATAAGCTGAACGAATTGAACAATTTAGTAAATGTGCAACTTCACGAACAGTTAAAAATTCTTTATCTTTAATCAATTCTTTGTTAACTGCATTCGTTTTAGGTTTGAAAACAGGGGGCATTTCTATTTGTACTTCATTTCTTTTTTCAAGCCTTTTTTTCATTTTATATCTTGCTGAACTACATTTATGAGAACAACAAGCTGTTGTAATTTTTTGGGCTTCAAACATTTTACCACACTGCTGGCATTGTTTCAATATTTTAAATTGCGTACCACTCATTTATCCTTATATTTAGTGTCTTTAGATATATTTAAGTATAATTAAATGTATTTAAGTGTCTTAATTTCGCTTTTTAAGGTACAAATAAGATTAACTAACTCCATTTTATACATAAAGGTACAACAAAGGTACAAATATTTAATAAATAAACAACTAACAACTAAAACAAACTACATTAACGAGCATAAAAAAAACCCTTTAAAATAGGGCTTTTTATAAGTTTCTTATGCGTTTGTTATTTGTTTCTTTTGCATAAGTTACTTTCCGATACAGAAAGTAACTAATTTGACAAAACCCTTTATTTATAATACTTTAAAAAAATAAAAAACTTTCAAGGTACAAATAAGGTACAGCACAATCTAAAAATGCTATTTTTACCAGTTGTCTTTTTGGGTTTCGTTAATTGACTTTTCAATTGATTGCATAGATGATTTTATGTCACTTACTAATGAATTACTTATTCCTTCAAATGAAGGTTTTGATAGGGATTTGAAATTTTCACGTTTTTCTTTTCCAACTAATCCTTTCTTAAATATATTTTCCATTTTATCATTATATTCTAAAATTGCATTTTCATTTTTTCCATCAAAACTAATACAATTAAAAAAACTATAATCCGAAGCAGCGACATCAGCAATATCAATTATTTTATATACAATTCTAAATTTATTGTCTTTATATTTATTTCTATAAGATGATTAAAGTTAGTCGTAGCATATTCTTGGATATAAACATTATTGGGATAAAGTACTTTCATTGTATTTTTATAACTCACTTTATTAATTCCTTTTATGATAATCGTACCTGATTCTAAATCATTCATTTGAATAACATTTTTTGCAGAATTATAATTTATAGAAACCCATTTATTGATTGAAGCATAAATTTCTGCTTTCGTTTTATCTTTAATTTCAAAAATACCTGTAACCGTTTTATCTACTAATTTAAATTCTTGTGCTTTTGTAAAAATTGGTATGAATAACAACAATAGAATAAATTTTCTCATAGTTTAATATCTTTTAAAATTTTGTTTCGACAAATTTAAAGTCAAATAATATTTTAAGTATGAAATATTTTCAATTTTTTATCGGTCTTTTTTTTAATACAAATTTAGCGATACCTCCGCTAAGATATACATGGTTGAACCAATAACCCGAAAGCCTTTTAAACAGCATTCTCTTTCTCAGTTTATAGCTTTTATAGTGTTTCATAATACCCAAATAAGAATTCATACTGCTTAAAAATGCCGATTTTTCTTCTATAGTGGGCTTATGATCGCGTATAACTTTATTTTGCTTTTCGATAGCATTATAGAAATTTCCTTTGGTGCGGTTAGCTATGTATATTCTGTTAGTTTTAATAACTGTGCCTAAAAACTTAACCCCTTTGCTGTAATGTTGTAAATAGATTTTCTTTGGATGCAGTGTTAGTTGCAAAGTGGAAACAAGGAAGTCAGAAAGTTGGAGAATGAGTAATTTTAAGTAGTTTTTATCTTGATGAACGATTATAAAATCATCAACATAGCGCCCATAATAATTTAAACCCAATACTTTGGTTACAAACTCATCAAACCGATGCATGTAGAAATTAGCAAAAACCTGTGAAGTTAAATTACCGATGGGCAAACCACATTCAGGGGGGCTGTGAAACAAACTTTTATTTTTGGGCAATCCTTCCCAATCTTTTTTATTACCTTTAATGATACAGTTTTGGGTGGGGTTATTAAAAATGATTTTTCGGGCAATTTCCAATACAAGTGATTTGTCTCGTTTCTTATATTGTTCATGAATAAATTGTTCCAGCATATTATAAAGCACTTTGCGGTTGATATGCATGAAAAAGCCTTGAATATCTAATTTCAAAATGTAACAATCTTTAATATAATTCTCTGAACAAGCTTTTATAAAAGAGTCTGCACGCTGTACTCCAAAATGAGTACCCATGCCTATACGACACGCATAGCTGTCTTGTATAAAAAGATTTTCAAAAAGTGGGTTTAGTTTATTGATGAGCCAATGATGCACGACTCTATCACGAAAATCAGCTGCGAAGATTTCTCGTTTTACAGGTTTATTTACAATGAAGGTAATACTGCGTCCGGGATTGTAGTTCCCACTTTCAATTTCTTCTTTTAATTGAAATAAATTTGCCTCATAGTCCACTTCAAATTTAATCGCATTTTTTGTGTACCGTTTTGTTTTACGACAACTGAAATAAGCTTCAAACAATTGCTCAACATCTATTTTCCTTAATTGCTCCTGATCTAAATTTGTTTCAAATAATGATATTTGCATATTTTTTTCAAATTAAACCCCCGAAATTTTAAGTCACGGGGGTTATTTTAATTGAAGAAGCCCGAACCGCACGCACATAGTTTGTGTTGTTCTTATTGTTGTTGTTGACATTTCCATTGTTGAAGTTGAAGTT
>CANLAV010000184.1 GCA_947487905.1 Bacteroidota bacterium
AAAGAAAGAAAACGAATTAAACAAGAATCTTTTAAAAACAGATTAAGAGAATATCAAAAATTTAAATTGAAATATCAGAAAAATAAATTAATTTTGAATTAACAAGAACACTCCTTAGTGAAAAGTTCAAATTACTTTGACGACATACATTATTTCAATTTTATTAATAATAAACCTAAAGAGTTAAGTTTCTTAGAAAATTTAATGACACTTTTAAATCAATCAAAAACATACGCTTTAGAAAATCCTTTAGATTATATTTCAATATATAATAGACTTTTAGCTATTAAGAAACATTTTCCTTCAACTAATTTCCTTAATGATTTGATGATATTAAAACGATTTTCTGAGCATAATTTCATTAGAAAGGAAGTTGTTACATACAGAATCTTTATTCATTGCAATACACACGAACTCGAGTATTATTTAATTAATAATAATTTTACTGATGCTATAAAAAAACTAAATGCTATTGAAAAAGAAATTTCTAAAACTAAATTAGATATTGAATCTTACCATATTATTTATTTTAATTATATCCATTCTATTACATTAATTTTTGTTGGAGATTTTCGTAAAGCCTTAAAATTTAATAACCAAATTTTAAATAATTTTGAATTTAGTGCCAGGCCGCAAGTTTACTTTAGAGCAAAAGTTTTAAGTGTTATTTTGCATTTTGAATTAAAAAATATGTCTCTTGTTAGTTCGATGGCTAAGCAAATATTAAGAGAAAATACTTTTAGGAATATTTTAATACCATTAGAAATTAAAATTTTAAATTCCTTAATTAAAATCTCAAACTCATTACTTATATCTCCAAAAGAAGTAAATTCAATATTCGAAAAAATTGAATTGTTTATAGTAGATATTAAGACTGAAAGTAATAATAGTATAAATAGTTTGATTGAAAATTATGAAAAATGGATTATCTCTAAAATAAAGAGAAAATTAGTTTGCGAAATTTTTAAATAGTCCTATTTTTCTATTCTACTTTATTTGCTTCAAGAATACGTAGTTTAACTAATTCTACAGTTTGTTTTTTGCGTTGCAGAATTGAAATTTCATATCCTTCATATTTTCGTTTTTCATTAACTGCTGGAATTCTTCCCCATAAAAAATTTATTAAACCTGATACAGTTTCATATTTTGAATTTTCGGGTAAAGCCATTGGTAAAGCTTCATTTACATCGCCAATACTACTATGTGCATTTACAATATATTCAGTTTCACTTTTCTTTTCTACATTCGGCTTTTCTTCATCATGCTCATCTTGAATTTCCCCAACTAACTCTTCAATAATATCTTCCATTGTTACAACGCCCGCTGTTGCACCAAATTCATTGGTAACAATGGCCATCTGAACATGAAGTTTCTGAAAATCTTTTAATAAATTGTTAACGTGCATGCTTTCAGGTATAAAATGAGCTGGACGCATAATATCTCTGATTGTTTTAAACTTATTATCAATCACTGCTTTTAAAATATCTTTAGAATGCACTACACCAATGACATTATCAATGTCTCCTAAATATACTGGTAAGCGCGAATAACCTTCATCTATCACTTTCTGAATCATAACGGTTCTACCTAATTCAACATCTAAAGCTGAAATTCGGTTTTGTGGCACCATGATTTGTTTTACAATCCGGTCGTCAAAATCAAATACATTTTGTATTAATTCATTTTCACTTGGTTTGATAGCACCTCCTTCTTCACTTTCAGTTAAAATCATTCTAAGTTCCTCTTCGGTATGCACGTCATCATCACCAACCCTCTTAATTCCTAATATTCTTAAAATAAAGTTTGATGATTTATTGAGTAACCATATAAATGGAGAAAACACAAAATAAAACAATCGTAAAGGCCAAGCTATAAATAGGGCTGTTTCAATCGGAAATTTTATTCCAAACATTTTTGGAACTTGTTCGCCTAAAGTAATATGCAAAAAAGTAATTAAGGTGAATGCTATTGGAACTGTTACAAAATGTTCGTTTACAACCATGTTTAAGTCCATAAATACTCTACTTACAATTTTACTCATCACATGTTCACCATAAGCACCCAAGCCCAAACTAGCAAGTGTAATGCCTAATTGAGAAGCAGATAAATAAGCATCTAATTTTTGAAGTATTTGTTGCGTAAATTTCGCTCTTTTGCTTCCCTTTTGAACTAATAAATCAATTTGTGAAGATCGAACTTTTACTAATGCAAATTCGGCTGCAACAAAGTAGCCATTCAATAAAACTAATAAAAATGTAAAAAATATGTCTATCATAATTGGTTTAAAAATTCTTGTACAAATATAGCATTTGTATTTTAATCCTTTTCGTGCCGTTTTTTTGAGCTATTTGACGGTTTTTAATTTCAAAATATAGATTAAATATGTTTCGTAATTCGGACCAAAAATATATATTTGTATATTACAGTAAAGCTATGCAACAAGAAAGTAAATCAGCCACTAAAGGCCTAAATTTTGAAGATTTTAAACACATTGTTTTAAATGATTTTAAATTAATCAATGAAAGTCGTCAAACTAGTTTATTAGGACGTAAAGAAGTATTAACGGGGAAAGCTAAATTTGGTATTTTTGGTGATGGCAAGGAGTTAGCACAAGTTGCGATGGCAAAAGTGTTTAAAAATGGTGATTTTAGAAGTGGTTATTATCGCGATCAAACGTTTATGATGGCAATAGACCAATTATCAATTCAACAATATTTCGCTGGTTTATACGGACATACTGATATTAATCATGACCCTATGAGTGCAGGCAGACAAATGGGTGGTCACTTTGGAACTCATAGCTTAAATGAAGATGGTACTTTTAAAAATTTAATGAATCAAAAAAATTCATCTTCAGATATTTCACCAACAGCAGGACAAATGCCTCGTTTATTAGGTTTGGCATACGCGTCACATTTTTATAAAAAAAATGAAGCGTTACAACAAGGACAGTTTTTAAATTTTAGTGATAAAGGAAACGAAGTTGCTTTTGGAACAATTGGCGACGCCTCCACATCAGAAGGTTTATTTTGGGAAACCATAAACGCTGCAGGTGTTTTACAAGTTCCTATGTTGATGAGTGTATGGGATGATGGCCATGGAATTTCTGTTCCAAAAAAATACCAAACAACCAAAGAAAGTATTTCTGATATATTGAAAGGTTTTCAGCGTGAAGAAGGTAGAAATGGATTTGAAATTATAAAAACCAAAGGTTGGGATTACGCTCACCTTTGTGAAACATACGAAAAAGCCGTTACAATTTGTAGAGAGCAACATGTTCCTGTTTTAGTTCATGTAGAAGAAGTTACACAACCACAAGGACACAGTACTTCTGGTTCTCATGAGCGTTATAAAGATGCAGCACGGTTGCAGTTTGAAGCGGAGTTTGATTGTATTAAAAAAATGCGCGAGTGGATTTTAGATAATGCCATTGCAACAGAAAGTGAATTGAATGAAATTGAAGAAATGTCTAAAATTGCTGTAAGAGATGCCAAAACAGCT
>CANLAV010000185.1 GCA_947487905.1 Bacteroidota bacterium
TAACGTAGCATTTTTTGGCCCATTAAGCTGGACAATGATATTTGGATTACTATTCGCAACTGTGTTAACCTTATTATTAATACCTTCTATGTATTTAATAACTGAAAGGTTAAAACGTAAATCAATTGTGATTTTAAATCATTTTGAATTACCAACAGCCATAATGTATATACCATTTTTAATTTTAATTTTAAGATTTGTTTTATTTCTTCAAAAGAAAAATTTAGATTACGGAAATTTAGACAGATAACAGTATATTATTTACAATTAAAAAAAAGAGATTGACTTTCATCAATCTCTTTTTTTATGAATTTCATTGAATCCCTAATTAAACGATGTTAGATAATTAAAATTATGATAAAATTCAATGAATTCCTTTAAAAAAGTATAGTAAAAAAGCGTACCTTTATCTGCGGTTTAAAAAAACTGCTATGTCAATAAACACAACTCAAAACACGAAATACATATTTGTTACAGGTGGTGTAACATCTTCATTAGGAAAGGGCATTATTGCTGCATCCTTAGCAAAACTGCTTCAAGCAAGAGGTTTTTCAGTTACTATTCAGAAATTAGATCCATATATTAATATTGATCCGGGAACTTTAAATCCTTATGAACACGGCGAATGTTATGTTACAGAAGATGGTGCAGAAACAGATTTAGATTTAGGTCATTACGAACGTTTTTTAAATGTTCCCACATCTCAAGCCAATAATGTAACAACTGGTAGAATTTATCAATCTGTTATTGAAAAAGAGAGAAAAGGCGAGTTTTTAGGAAAAACCGTGCAGGTAATTCCTCACATTACTGACGAAATTAAAAATAGAATTAAATTACTTGGAAAAACAGGCGATTATCAATTTGTTATAACTGAAATTGGAGGAACAGTGGGTGATATTGAATCACTACCTTATATTGAAGCTGTGCGTCAATTAAAATGGGAATTAGGTGAAGATTGTACGGTTATTCATTTAACATTATTGCCATATTTAGCTACATCGGGCGAATTAAAAACAAAACCAACACAGCATTCCGTAAAATTATTATTAGAATATGGTGTTCAACCCGATATTTTAGTTTGTCGTTCTGAGCGCGAAATTAGTTCCGAAATCAGACGTAAAATCGCCTTATTTTGTAATGTATCTCCAGATGCCGTAATTGAAGGTCTGGACGCCTCAACCATTTATGAAGTGCCATTATTATTAGAAAAAGAAAAATTAGATGAAGTTGTTTTAAAAAAATTAAACATTTCAAACCTTGGTGAAGTAAAACTAGACAAGTGGAAACATTTCTTAAACAAACTAGAAAATCCTTCAAAAGAAGTAACAATTGGTTTAGTTGGTAAATACGTTGAATTAAAAGAATCTTATAAATCAATTGCTGAAGCATTCATTCACGCAGGTGCCATCAATGATTGTAAAGTTAAATTAGAATGGATACACAGTGATGGTTTAACGGAAGAGAACATTACCGAAACTTTTAAAAATTTAAAAGGAGTACTCGTAGCCCCTGGCTTTGGAAATAGAGGTATTGAAGGTAAAATTACAGCCATAAAATATGCACGAGAAAATAACATTCCATTCTTCGGAATTTGTTTAGGAATGCAGTGTGCAGTAATCGAATTTGCTCGACACGTTTTAAACTTAAAAGACGCACACAGTAGAGAGATGGATCCAAATACAAGTGCGCCTGTTATTGATCTATTAGAAGACCAAAAAAATATTTCACACATGGGTGGAACAATGCGTTTAGGCTCCTATCCTTGTAAAATTACAGAAGGTACATTAGCATACCGCATATACGGACAAGTAAATATTAATGAACGTCATCGTCATCGTTATGAATTTAATAATGATTATAGTCAATTGTATAAAGATGCTGGGATGGTATTATCTGGATTTAACCCAGATGCAAATTTAGCTGAAATTGTTGAAATTCCAACTCATCCATTCTTTATTGGCGTTCAATTTCATCCTGAATATAAAAGCACTGTTGAAAATCCACATCCTTTATTTGTGAATTTCGTAAAAGCTTGCTTAGGAACTGAAAAAGTATAAATACATCATCAACTCCATGTTGACAAGTGTGTTTATGGTAAATTTAGATAGTATAAAAAACAACGTTACGTGTTCCTATAAAATAATTAATTAAAGATGTGCGGAATAACAGGTATAGTTGGATTAAATATCGAATCTTCAATTCCTAAAATTACGATTCAAAAAATGACCGATGCTATGACACATCGCGGACCAAATTCACAAGGAATTTGGGATGATGCGAATTGTTATTTAGGTCACAGACGCTTATCCATTATTGATTTATCTGAAGCAGGAAATCAACCATTTGTTTCTCAAGATGGGAGATTTGTTTTAGTTTATAATGGAGAATTATACAATTACAATGAACTGAAATTTTCATTACAGCGTTCTGAATTTGGTACAGACCAATTACCCTATTTTTTTAAAACAAATACTGATACTGAAGTCATTCTAGCAGCCTATTTAAGATGGGGAATTGAGTGTGTTAATTATTTTAATGGCATGTTTGCGTTTGCTATTTGGGATAAGCAAGAACAGAGATTAGTTATAGCCCGCGATAGAATGGGAATTAAACCATTATACTACCATTTCAAAAATAATGTATTACTATTTGCTTCAGAAATAAGAGCTTTATTAAAATCAGATTTGATTGAAAAAAAAATAAATCAACAATCTGTTTCTGAATACATTCAATATGCTACAGTTCATGCACCAAACACACTATTACAAGATGTAAATGTGTTAATGCCCGGACATATACTTGAATTTGAAACTAAACATTTCACATTTACTATTTCGCAATATTGGAATATCACTAAATTCTCAAAATCAAAAGAAGATTTAAACTACAAACAAACTTGCGAAAAAGTAAATGAACTGTTAACGCGATCCGTTGAAAGACGGTTAATTTCAGATGTTCCGTTTGGCGCATTTTTATCTGGAGGAATTGATAGTAGTGCCATTGTAGGTTTAATGAGTAAAGTTTCTTCTGAAAAAATTCAAACCTTTACAGTTAATTTTGATGAAAGCGAATTTTCAGAAGCTAAGTACGCACAATTAATTGCTAAAAAATTTAATACCCAACATCACAATATCACATTAACACCAAATGATTTTTTATCTCAATTACCGGAAGCATTAAATGCCATTGACCATCCAAGTGGCGATGGAGCTAACACTTACATGGTTTCAAAAGCAACTAAGAATGCAGGAATTACCATGGCATTATCAGGTTTAGGAGGAGACGAATTATTTGCAGGCTATGATATTTTTAAAAGATACCTTGATTTAGAAAAAAAAGCATGGCTCAACCTAATTCCAGCAAAAGGCATAGTAGGCAAATTATTAGCAGCTACTAAAAAATCTATTCAAGGTGATAAAACTTCTGAAATATTAAATTTAGATGTGATTAATGGTTTCAATGCCTACCCTATAA
>CANLAV010000186.1 GCA_947487905.1 Bacteroidota bacterium
CAAAGGCCTCTAAAATAGAAACCGAATTATCTTTTCCTCCACCGATGTTGTACACTTCCGCGATGCGGGGAGCCTTTAAAAACTCCTCAATAAACCGCGCTACGTCGTAGGAATGGATATTATCGCGCACTTGCTTTCCTTTGTATCCAAAAACGGTATATTCTTTCTCCTCGATATTGCATTTGATCAAATAACTTAAAAAGCCATGCAATTCAACCCCAGCGTGATTGGGACCAGTTAGGCAACCTCCTCGTAAACAGGCGGTTGGCATATTAAAATAACGTCCATATTCCTGCACTGAAATATCAGCCGATACTTTAGAAGCACCAAATAACGAATGTTTGGATTGATCGATGCTAAAACTTTCTGAAATACCCTCGAAATAAGTGGGATCATCATAGTCGTATCGGGTCTCCAACTCCTTCATTTTGATCAAATTCGGAGCATCCCCATATACTTTATTGGTCGATAAATGAACAAAAGGAACGTTTGTATCGTAGCGACGAAGGGATTCTAATAAGTTGAAAGTTCCCACGGCATTGGTATCAAAATCCTCAAAGGGAATGGACGCCGCCCGGTCATGGCTTGGTTGGGCCGCGGTATGAACAATGGCGTCCGGTTTAATGGCCGGAATAATATCTAAAATTGCCTGACGATCTCGAATGTCGATGGTATTGTGCAATTGATACAATGAACCATATATTTTTAGGCGATCCTTGTTGGACGAATTATCGCCTTGCATCCCAAAAAACACGGCTCTTTGATTATTATCGATTCCATGTACCTCCCATCCCTTCTGCAGAAAATATTCACTTACTTCGGAACCGATTAGGCCCATAGAACCCGTAACAATTAATTTTTTTGACATGGTATCGAATCTTTAAAATACAAAATTAAGACTAATTTTTAAATTTCTAAAATCCTTAATTTTAAATTCTAATCAACTCAGAATTTATTATTTTCCACTAAATAAACGATTTCGGATTCAATTAGTTTTTCATTAGGGTTTTTGTTTTCTTAATTTAATTATAAAATAATTAAAAATTGCTATACTTAACAAGGTACATATCATATTCGCCATATGGCAGACTATTTTTATAAATTGCAATTTGATTTATTAAATTTTGTTTTAAAATATATTGTGGCAATGTCAACATATTGATCTCATAAGCATATTGTATTGTTAGGTCTTTGGACTTTAAAATTATTGCAAAGGTTTCAAATAAATTTTTAGATGAGATACTATTTTGATAAACATTAAATTCGCTTAAAGAATCTACGACTATTTTTTTATTGATTAATGTAGCTTTTCCGTCATTTATGTTAAAAATGCCACTAAATTTTTTCGAAAATTTTGAGAATCGAATTTGTTCATTTGAAATTTGATTGAAAAGCAATAAATGGCTAAATCTTCTGCCATTTAATCGATTTGGGATATTTATAATCTTATTATTTAACTCCTTAAAATAAGGAGTTATTTTTCTAGCGTCTACATCATCGGTTGAATAAGAATAACACATTTTATTATTAAGCAAATTGTATTTTAATTCATTCATTTTTAAATGCATATTTTTAGCCAAGATAAAAGCCGGGAATAGTGTAACAAAATAAAATAATATCGAAGCTATTGCGAAACTGAAAGCAATTTTTTTAGTTGATTTGATTTCAATTATGTATAAAAAGATAGAGACAGTTTTAATATTTGAGTAAAGTAAGTAGCGGAACTGAGTGTCATATCTTATAATAAATGAAAAAAATAAAATGAACGTCGACCATAACAAAAGTGTTGCTAATATAATTTTTCGCTTTGTTAACAGCTTATTTTTATAATCAAAAAATATTTTATAAAAGACATATAAAAGTAAAACGAATTCAATAGAGTTATAGACAAGACTGAAAGTTGCTCCTAAGGTACCAAATGGGGGTGCATAAAAAGGAGATACTTTAGTAAAAGAGTGTAGAATAGTTTTAATATCAGGCAGGACGCTTGTTTTTTCATATCCAGAAAAATACAAAAGGATTGTTATAATCAAAAAAAGCAATAATTTCCAATTTAATTTTTGATGATAATAGGCAATTAAGATTAAGAAGGGAATAAAAATTAATGTTTGAGCCGAAGAAATTAAACCCAAAACAAGAAAAAACAAGCTTAATTTAATTTTCTTGTCTGCAATGGCTATCATTGAATTAAAGGTAAATAATAGGGATGCAAAATTTTGAATATTTGTCATTGCCCACAAATATCCTTCTTTGTACATAAGCGAAGAAAGTGTAAAAAGAATTATTATATTGGAATAAATAGTTCTATTGGTTTCCCTAATTAGTTGATAAATAAAAGTTAGATAAATGATAATACCTTGAAGAGAAATATAACTAAGATTAATATATCCTAAACATTTATAGTTTAACCAGAAAATTAATTTGGTAACAACTAAAATATGCTCATTATAATTAGCAAATAGCTGTTTTAAAATTGTAAAATTGAATCCTTGAGTTTGAACATTACGATTAAATGCTAGTACCATCACATCATCATACCAAGGAATATCGACACTAAAAACAATCCAATAAATGAACAAAAAGAGAAGAGGGCAAAACATTAATATTTTAATCCCATGAATTTTGCAAGTATTCATAAAAACTTAAATATTTTAATTCTATTCGAATAGGGCGCGTTTTAGTGTGAAAATAGTATCAAAAAATAAATTTAAGCTTAATTTTTAAATTTCTGAAATATCTAAAATCCTCAATTGCAAATTGCGATCGCCTCGAAATTCATTGATTTCCACATGATAAACGATTTGGAACGCGAGCTGCTTTTCGTAGGTGTTTAAAAGGCCTTCATAAAAATTTTTGCGGATCCCAAAACCTACGGCCTCCCAAGCTGAACCAGAAGGCGACGAGGACACATGTAATTTCAAATGATCTTCCTTCATGATGAATGGAGCCTTGGTTAAATAAACAGGTCCACTCAGAAAATTAGGCATCATATTGCCAGGGCCATAGGGGGAAAGCCGGGATAATAATTGATCGTAAAAGGAGAGCGTCATGGCTTCCAAAGGCACTTGCAAGTCGACCGTCAATTCTGCCCTCAACTCGCCTGTTGGCAAACCTGTTTGTACTAGTGCCTCAAAGCGCTCAATAAAAGCCTGCAAGTTTTCTGGTTTTAGGTGTAATCCTGCCGCATGGGTATGTCCGCCAAATTGAGCCAGTAAATCAGCACATTTTTCTAGAGCTGCATGAATATCAAAACCTTTGACCGATCGCGCTGAGCCTACAATTTGGCCGTGCGACTCTGTTAAAATGATCGTGGGCCTAAAATAAAACTCTTGAATTTTGCTGGCGACGATGCCGACAACTCCTTTGTGCCAGCCCGCTTGAAATAGTACGGTGCTTTTGGCGGTTTGAAGAAATTTGTTGGTTTC
>CANLAV010000187.1 GCA_947487905.1 Bacteroidota bacterium
ATATTCTTTTGTCAAAATCATATCCTTAACTGGGATACCTTCTGTAATACAAATAATAACTTTGATGCCTGCATCAGCAGCTTCCATGATAGCATCAGCAGCAAATGCAGCTGGTACAAAAATAATAGATGTATCTGCTCCTGCTTTTTCTACAGCGTCTTTCACAGTATTAAAAACGGGTCTTTCTAAATGTGTTGTACCACCTTTACCTGGTGTAACTCCACCCACAACTTTAGTACCGTATTCTATCATTTGAGTAGCGTGAAAAGTACCTTCGCCACCTGTAAAACCTTGAACAATTACTTTTGAATTTTTTCCGACTAAAACGCCCATTTGTTGAAATTTTGAATGTTAATTTATGAATATTGAATGATAAGCTCAATTTGTGGTGCCAATTTACACATAATTTTTATTTTAACGCAACAAATTCTTTTTTTATTGAATTGGATGAATTTTCAGATGACATGTATGATTAAGCCATATTCTTTAGATGTGGGCGTTCCCTGCGGGTCAGGCTTTGCGTTGCAATCTTTTTTCGTGCCTCAAAAAGGATTTCCACTGCAATCCTTAACGCAAAGTTAAACCCGCGTTAGGGATAGAATGGAAAGCCCACAGCTTTGACGAAGGAAAAGCGAGGACTTGGAATGATAGCCCGACCCTTTAGGGGAACGCCCAAAAAATCAAAACTATAATTTACTAAATAGGAATTAGGCTGAACACACAATAAATGATAACTTTGCGGTTGAAAATTAAACCATGGCAAATTATACCTTAAATAACGATACGATTGCAGCATTGGCTACCCCACATGGTTTTGGTGCTATTGCAGTTATTCGTTTAAGTGGAAAAGAGGCCATTGCCATCACTGAAAGCGTATTTTTTACCAAAACATTAAAGCCAAAGCCATTACACACCAAAGCCAGTCATACGGCTCATTTTGGTGTGATAGCGGATAAAGATCTTATTATTGACGAAGTACTTGTTACTTTATTTAAAGCGCCAACAACGTATACGGGCGAAGAAATTGTAGAAATATCTTGCCACGGCTCAGTATTTATACAACAACAAATATTACAACTATTATTTAAACAAGGCGCACGCCCGGCTCAAGCTGGCGAATTTACCTTACGTGCTTTTTTAAACGGAAAATTAGATTTAAGCCAAGCCGAAGCTGTTGCTGATTTAATTGCGAGTAATTCGGCCTCATCTCACCAAGTGGCCATGCAACACATGCGTGGCGGATTTAGCAGTAAAATTGCTGTGTTAAGAGAAAACTTATTAAACTTTGCCTCGTTAATTGAATTGGAATTAGATTTTAGTGAAGAGGATGTTGAGTTTGCAGACAGAAGCGATTTAAAAAAACTAGTACACACCATCTTAACCATTATTGAAAAATTAATACTGAGTTTTGATTTGGGTAATGTGATTAAACACGGCGTACCCGTTGCCATTGTTGGGAAACCCAACGCTGGAAAATCAACTTTATTAAACGTATTGCTTGATGACGAAAGAGCCATTGTGAGCGAAATACCAGGCACCACGCGCGACACCATTGAAGATGAATTGATTATTGATGGCGTGTTATTTAGATTTATTGATACGGCTGGCTTAAGAACCACAACCGATGTGATTGAGCAAATTGGCGTAAACAAAGCCTTTGAGGTGATTAAAAAATCGGCTATTATCATTTATTTGTTTGACACACACGAATTAAGTTTGGGCGATTTGCAACAAGAACTAAAAGTGATTGAAGAACACATTGGCACTTCGCAATTGGTAGTGGTTGGTAATAAAATTGATTTTGAAAATGTAGAGGCTCTGAAAAAAGAATTTCAAGCCATTGAAAACATTACGTTTATATCTGCGAAAGAAAAAAATAACATAGAGGAATTAAAACACAAATTAGTTTCTTTATTTGATACGCGCACTGTAAACACCACCGATACCATTGTTACCAACTCGCGCCACGTGAGCTCACTCAACAAAGCCTTTGCGGCTTTAAGCAAAGTAAACGAAGGACTCGCAACCAACATACAAAGTGATTTTTTAGCCTTAGACATCCGCTATGCCCTTGAAGCACTTGGCGAAATTACAGGACAAGTGACCAATGATGATTTATTAGGTAATATTTTCTCGAAGTTTTGTATCGGAAAGTAAGTGCCTCATAATTCTACAAAATTCAACACAATCCATCTAGTCATTTTACTCTCGAAACCCTCTACTATCAATGGTTTTAAACAAACTATGTTAGGAAGTATTTTGTAGATTTTCAAAATATTGGAGAACCTTTGTAACAGTTTTGTAACACTTTTAAAGATTAGTGTGACAAAACTGTTACACTAATTTAATCAAAAACACATGAATGTAAAAATCAGAAAACGACTCACAAGTCCAGAAAAAACAAGCGTCAATCTTGTTATTACCAATAACGGTAAACGTAAAATCGAAACACTCGGTTTATTTATTTACAACTCTCCAAAAAATAAATTGGAAGTTACTGAAAACAAAAAAACATTGGAACTAGCTGAAATCATTAGGGCTGAAAGGCTGATCCAATTGCAAGACAAACAATTTGGAACTCATCGGCAAGAACATGGTAGACAAAATTTTTTGACCTACTTCAAACAAAAAACAGAAGAACGCATTGAATCAACTGGTAATTATGGTAATTGGGATTCTACCTACAAACATTTATTCAATTGTTATGGCGGGGTCTTAATTATGGATGATGTGAATATTGAAACCTGTACACAATTTCAATTGTATTTAAAAGATAAAGCAAGAAGTAAAAGTGATAAACCGTTATCTCAAAATACAAAGTATTCTTATTTAAATAAGTTCAAAGCTTGTTTGAAATTAGCCTTTAAAGAACGACTCATCAATGAAAATGTTTCTGAATTTATTAAAGGTTTTAAGCAAGACGAAAGTAACAGAGAGTATTTAACATTTGAAGAAGTTCAAAAATTAATTAAAACAAAATGTATGTACCCTGTTTTAAAAAATGCATTTTTATTCTCATGTTTAACTGGTATTAGATGGAGCGATATTCAACGTTTAAATTGGGTAAACCTCAGGCATTCAGAAAAACGTGGATATGAATTATCATTTCGTCAACAGAAAACAGGTGGCAAAGAATACCTGCCAATTAGCGAGCAAGCCGTTGAATTATTGGGTGAACGCAAAGAAGATGATGATCGTTTATTTGTTGGCTTAAAGTACAGTGCATACATCAATGTTGGATTATATAAATGGATTGCTGATGCAGGAATAAAAAAGAGAATAACATTTCACTGTGCTCGTCATACCCACGCTGTATTGCTATTAGAGAACGGTTCAGATATTTATACAGTGAGTAAAATGCTTGGCCATCGTGAAATAAAAACCACACAGATTTATGCAAAAATTGTGGATAGTAAAAAA
>CANLAV010000188.1 GCA_947487905.1 Bacteroidota bacterium
AACACGATCTTTAATGTCTTCAAATTGAGCCATGCTTTCGTGTCCACCAACAAAATTAATATGCTCATATATTTCATCGCTAACGATATATAATTCATCGTATTTTTTTATAACATCTGCAATTTCACGAAGTTCTTTTTTACTATAAACAGAACCAGTTGGATTACACGGTGTGCTAAAAATCATCATGCGTGTTTTAGAAGTAATGTGTTCTTCTAACTGCGCAGCTGTTACCTTAAAATCATTTTCTATTTCCGTATCAATTAAAATTGGAACACCTCCAGCTAATTTTAATATTTCAAGATAACTCACCCAAAAAGGTGATGGAATCAAGACTTCATCACCAGGATTAACAACACATAAAACAGCATTTGCGATGCTCTGCTTAGCGCCTGTTGATACAACTATTTCATCAGCCTTGTATGTTAATCCGTTATCTCTTTTAAACTTCCTTGCAATTGCTTCTCGCAATTCTAAGTAACCACTTACATGCGTGTAATAACTAAAATTATCATTGATAGCCTGGATAGCTGCTTGTTTTATAATTTCTGGCGTTGCAAAATCTGGTTCACCTAAACTTAAACTTATGATGTCTATTCCGCTAGCTTTTAACTCTCGACTTTTTCTCGCCATCGCTATTGTTTGCGATTCTGAAATTAAGTTTACTCTATCTGATAAATGTGCCATTTTTTATGTGTTTAATGCGTAACAAATCTAATAATTTGAATAAGAAAACAAACTTATTTTAAATTAAATTATTCAATCTATTGTTACAAACTTATTTTGCATTTAATCTATTAATTATCCATTTTTAAGTTGTTTTTAAATTAAAATATATTTTACACTAAATACTTAATAAATTATTAAAATGAATTACTGGATCATTAAATCAGAACCTTTTAAATACAGTTGGGAACAATTTAAAAAAGATAAAAAAACGTGTTGGGATGGTGTAAGAAATTATCAAGCTCGTAACAATTTAAAAGCTATGAAAAAAGGTGACTTATTGCTTTTTTACCATAGTAATGAAGGCATGTGTATTGTAGGTATAGCAAAAGTTGTAAAAGAATTTTATAAAGATCCAACCTCAACAGAAGATACATGGGTAAGTGTAGATGTTGCGCCTTTTAAAACATTTAAAACTCCAATCACATTAGCTCAAATAAAAGCTGATGAGTATTTAAAAGACATGCAACTTATTAAACTTCAGCGATTATCAGTAGGGATCGTTAAATTAGAAGAATTCGATAGGATTTGTATGCTTGGCGGTGAATAAACACCTAAATTATTAAAACGGCTATAATTATGAGTTACTTGCGCGTTTCAATGATTAAGATATGATTAATATGTAATAAAAAAACATTAACTTGCCTAGTAAAGAAATTTAAATATGTTCAAAATCATAGTCACTAGTTTTCTCACAATAGTATCATGTCAATTGAGTTCTCAGAACTTAAATTATAACATGATTAATATTGAACTAAAGGCTAATTATCCTGAAATCGATTTTTCAAATAAATTACTTGTAATCAATCATTGGAATTCCACTGACCCTGTTTTAAGAGAAAGTAATAAAGAATTTAGTCGTGTTTGTAAAATATATGAAGGAGCTAAGTTAAAAGGAGGATTAAAGGGTATTATTTTTGTTTCAATATCTAGCGACACCGAAGAAATTCCTTATTCCATTTGTTTGAAAAAAGATGGTATTAATACTCGTTTTTTAATGTGCGATTTTAAAGCCTTTTCTTTAAATTCAAAATTATCTAAATTAGGTTTTACTAATGAAGTCAAAAATGTTATTTTTGATCATAATGGTATTTTATTAAATAAAAACATTGAAACAAATCAGATTTATTCGACGTTTAATTTTCTGCTAACTCGCTAATGAAAACAAGATTACAAATATTGTTTATCTGCATTATTAGTAATGTAAATTTTGCATTAGCCCAATCTCCTCTAGATTGCTCAACTTCAACTGTATCTGCTTGTTCTGGGAACCCATCTTTTCCATTTACCACAAATACATCTCCAACAAGTTATGGCGCTGTAATGGATTTACCTGGTAACTCAACAAGTAGCATTAGCAATCCTTCAACTAATCCAAATCCATTAAGCACAAATATGGGTTGTTTACTTTCGGGAGAATTAAATGCAACTTGGGTAACTGTTAATATCAGTAGTTCAGGCACTTTGCAATTTAATATCACTCAATTTGGCTTTACAGACTGGGCTATGTGGCCTTATACCGCAAGCACTTGTGCAAATATCCAAAACAATACATTGGCTCCTGTAGCTTGTAATTGGAATCTCACATCGACAGGAGGAACAGGAATGGGAACAATACCACCGGGCGGCAATGCTGGAAATTTCGAACCAGCTATGACTGTAACCGCGGGACAATCCTTTATACTTTGTGTCACAAACTTTAGTAATATTAATGGGACTATAAATATGACATTCTCTGGCACTGCTGGGACTTCTTGTTTCCCAGTTTCTTCAACAGCTAGTAAAACGATTTGTCCATTAGGAACCGCAACCTTAACAGCCACTTCTAACTTAGGCAGCCCATCTTATACCTGGATGCCTGGCAGTTTAAATACTCCCACCATTACAGTTTCTCCAACTACAACAACGGTATATACCTTAACTGTTGGAGGAACAAATACCGTATCATCAACCTACACAACCAATGTAACTACAAGTACCGTAACTGTCCTGCCAAGTCCTACAATATCAATAAGTGGAAATAGTTTAGTTTGTCCTAATACAAGTATAAATTTATTTGCTAGCCCAGGATTTACCAATTATGCTTGGTATGGCCCCTCAGCCTTTTCTCAAACAACCTCAGTTGCTGGCGTTTCTATTTCAGGTGCTGGACTTGGAACTATCGGAACATACACTTTAATAGGAAGAACGGCTCAAACTTGCACAGCAATAGCGACAAAAACCATAGGCTTAATACCTATTTCTAGCGTTACCACAACTCCTACCTACACTGTTTGTCAAGGAGGAATTTTACAATTAACAACTACAACCTCCATAACACCTAGTGGTTATAATTGGGTAGGACCTTCAGCATTTTATTCATCTGTGCAGAATCCAACTGTTTCCACTTTCGCTTTACCAATACATAGTGGAACATATACTGTATTAACGAGCTTTGCTTTTGGAACTTTAACTTGTGTTACATCTAATACCTCGAATGTTATCGTTGTCCCAGCGGCATCCGCTTCATTACCAAATATTTTGCCTATTTGTAATAATGGGAATATTAATTTATTAGCGCCAACGGGAGGAACTTCTTACAACTGGACTGGGCCAAATAGTTTTACGGCCGCAGTTCAAAACCCTGTTCTTACTAATGCAAATACAATTAATAATGGCACCTACACCGTAATTAT
>CANLAV010000189.1 GCA_947487905.1 Bacteroidota bacterium
AAATAGTCAAGAAAATTTATTAGAATTGACGAATGATTTGCAAGAGGCAGCTCAAATTCCATTATTAATTTCTATTGATCAAGAAGGTGGTCAAGTGAATCGTTTAAAAATGAAATATGGTTTTCCTTCAATGCCTTCAGCTCAAATTGTGGGACAAAAAAATGATTCTGCATATACTCATAAAATAGGAAATACGATTGCAAGTTCATTACAAACATGCGGTATTAATTTAAATTTTGCGCCTGATGTAGATATTTTAAACCCTAATTGTCCTGTTTTAGGAAAACGAAATAGATGCTACTCTTCAAATGTAAAAACGATTGTGCAATGTGCTGAAATAATGATTGAAGAACATAAAAAATTAAATATTAAAACGGCATTAAAACATTTTCCCGGACATGGGAGTAGTACCTCAGATTCTCACTTGGGCTTGGTAGATGTTTCTAAAACATGGAATGTTGAAGAATTGTTTCCATATAAATATTTGATAGATACTGGAAGTGTTGATATGATCATGACGGCTCATATTATTAATAAAAAATTAGATAAAAGTGGGTTACCAGCAACCTTATCGAAAAAAATAGTAACCGGTTTGTTACGGAAACAATTGCATTACAATGGCGTTGTGATTTCGGATGACATGCAAATGCATGCAATTAGTAAGTTTTATGGGTTAGAGCAAAGTTTAAAACTCTCTATCAACGCAGGGGTTGATATTGTTATTTTTAGCAATAACATTGAAGGTTCTAAAGATTATACACCTGAAAATATTCATGCTACATTTAAAAAATTAGTTTTAGAACGAGAAATTCCGATGTCAAGAATTAATGAAAGCTATACTCGAATCATGAATTTGAAAAAAAGTAAATAATTTTTCTTACTAAATTATCGACTTCGTTAAAGAAGTTGCACCTTTGCACTTTAATAAAATAATATGAGCGATTTATATAATCAACGAGGAGTTTCATCACAAAAAGAAGATGTGCATGAAGCGATTAAAAATTTAGACAAAGGTCTTTTTCAAAATTCATTTTGTAAGATTTTACCTGATTACATAGCTCATGATGAAAATGCATGTTGTGTTATGCATGCCGATACAGCCGGTACAAAATCTATTTTAGCATATCTTTATTGGAAAGAAACAGGAGACTTGTCGGTTTGGAAAGGCATTGCCCAAGACGCAATGGTTATGAATATTGATGATATGATTTGTTCTGGTGCTACCAATCATTTTATTTTATCATCAACAATAGCACGAAATAAAAATTTAATCACAAAGGAGGTATTATCTTCAGTAATCCAAGGTTGTGATCAATTGATTAAAGAATGGAAAAATTTCGGAATTGAAATTCACAGTGCAGGTGGAGAAACAGCTGATGTTGGAGATTTAGTAAAAACAATTGATGTAGGCTATACTGCTTTCGCTCGTTTTGATAGAAAAAATATTATTACCATTGATCCTAAACCTGGTGATGTTATTGTAGGTTTAGCAAGCTATGGACAGGCAACCTACGAAAGTGAATATAACAGCGGAATAGGATGCAATGGTTTAACAAGTGCTAGACACGATATTTTAGACAAAAGTTATATGACTCGCTTTCCTGAAAGTTTTGACAATTCATTACCAGAGCAAGTTTGTTACATTGGAAAACATAAATTAACCGATTCTTTTGAACATGGATTAACCATCGGTAAAATGTTATTATCCCCTACAAGAACGTTCGCGCCTGTTATTAAACAAGTGGTTGATCATTTTGGTCAAGCGATTAGAGGAATTGTACATAATACGGGTGGAGGTCAAACAAAGTGTATGAAATACATCCCAGGTAATGTGCGAATAGTAAAAGATAATTTGTTACCCATTCCTAAAATATTCCATTTAATGCAAGAAGCATCGGGTATAAGTTTGCAAGAAATGTATCAAGTCTTTAATATGGGAACCCGTTTGGAAATTTACACGGACGAAAAAACTGCCCAAGAAATAATTGCTATCTCAACTGGCTTTAATATTGAAGCACAAATTGTTGGAAAAGTGGAAGCTTCAGATAAAAAAGAATTAGTAATTAAGCACAATGATGTAGAGATTGTATATTAATAGTTTTTTTATCAACTAAATTTATCATCAATCAGTATTTATTTATTCTAGTTACAAACTATTTTTTTAATCTCATAGTCTATTAAAATAAACATTTAATGAAGAAGATATTTATACTTATTGCAATTTTTGTGGCTGTAAAAGTGCAAGCTCAAATTTCCAATACTTTTTACGGCTTGGCTCGAAAAAATACTCCCAATAATGAAATATTTTTAGCAACCATTAATCCCTCAACAGGTGTGGTTACAAACATAAGCCCAACTTCGTTGTCACCTATAGTAAATCTAACAGGTGCCGCCTTGGATCCATACAATAACAATTATCATTTTGTAGGATACAATCAAATGAAGACAATTAATTTATCAACTGGCTTAGAAACCAATTCTGTAGTTATTAATAATCCAATAGCTAATAGCTACTTTGATAATTTTCGTTTCAATAATTCAGATAGTACCTTATATGGTTTAGCTAGAAGATATATTTATGATTCTGTAACTATGACTGGTTATGGTGAAGTTTATTTATCTACTATTAATACAACCACAGGAACTATTTCTCAAATTTCTCCCAATTCAATTGGGCAAGGTTTTGCTTTAGCAGGGAGTGCTATTGATCCCTATCAAAAAATATTTTATTATTCTACAGGAACTAATTTAGTAGGGGTTGATATGTATACAGGATTGGTCTATTCAAATTCTCCAATTTCAATTCCAGCGGGTGGGACTAATTTTGACAACTTTACTTACAGTTGTATAGACACTGCTTTATATGGATTAATTCGCACAAACTATTTTTCATATGAGTATGATTCCTTAATTATGGATACCATTAAAACATTAGATTCAACAGCGATTCATTTAGGAAGAATCAATCCTTCTACAGGCGTGGTAATAAAAATATCACCAACAAAATTAGATCAAGGTGGCTACACCCTCAATGCTGGATCTACTATTGATCCTTCTACCATGACTTATTATTACAACAATGGATATCAATTAGTTGGAGTTTCACTATTAACTGGGTTAAAAGTAAGTCAACAAATAATCAATAATACAAATGGTCAGTTTTTTGAATTGATGCGAATTCAATCTAATTGTTATGAAGCATATAAGCCTATTCGACAAAATGCGCCAGCTTCAGTTACATCTTCATTGAAACAAAACAATATTATTATTTTTCCGAATCCAACAACTGGCATGATTGAATTAAAAAATAGCAATGCTGTTGTAAAAATTGAAAT
>CANLAV010000190.1 GCA_947487905.1 Bacteroidota bacterium
GCTAGTATTCGAAATAAACTCAAAGCTAATTTTCCGTAATCACCGCCTAACTCTAAACCGAATGCCATTCCTGGGTTTTCAGTAAAGGTTAATCTGCTCCAATTGCCAATCATGCGGCAAATTTCGCCAGTAGGATAATGGGATTTGATATATAACTTAATACTTTGGTCTATAATTAAAACCAGTAATACAGTTATGATGGGTAGTTTATATTTATGAAGCATAAAGCCTGTGAAACAAAAAAGGTTATCTTTTGTAAAGATAACCTTTTTTTTAAGTCAGGTATAATAAATCAAATAAGCGAATTACACGTTACTTATTATTTATTGTCCTAGTTTTGCATCAATGCTTAACGTAGCATGAGGCACCGAACGTAGACGTTCTTTAGGAATTAATTTACCAGAAACTCGGCATATTCCGTAAGTTTTATTTTCAATACGCATTAATGCATTCTTTAAATTCACAATGTATTTTTCTTGACGAATTGCTAATTGTGCAGTTTCTTCTTTTGATAAAACGTCTGATCCATCTTCTAATAATTTAAATGAAGGCGATGTGTCATCTGTTCCATGATTATCGGCATTTGACAAGGTTAATTTTAATAAATCAAAATCGGTTTGAGCTTCTTGCAATTTCCCAATAATTAATTCTTTAAATTCAGTTAACTCTTTATCAGAATAACGGCTACGGTTATCAGTTGTATTTAAAAAAGGCTTTGGTTGGGCCGCCTGTGGTTTTTTTACCAAAGGCTTTGTAATATCAATATGTAAAGGTCTGTTACGAATATATGTTTCTGAACCTGAGGAGCGTCCTTCATTCTTTTTACGGCGACCGCGACCACGTTTTTCTGGAATCTCATCATCATCATCATCATCAAGAGGAATACCACCACCTTCTAAATCTAAAACAGGCGCTTCATCTAAATCTACATCAACAACTACATCATCGTCATCAGTTTTATCATAATCATCTTTTACATCAACATCTGAATCATCTTCCTCTTCCGGTTCAATATCATCTTCTTCATCCTCATCCTTTTTTCCTTTTTTTGCTTTCTTTGCAACTTTTGATGGTTTTGTTGAGGCTTTCTTTACTATTGCATCAATTGGCTTACCTTTTACAACGGGTTTAATCTTTGCAGTAGGTTTTGCAATTTCTTTTTTAGTGCTTTTTTTTACTTCAACTTTTTTAGGAGTTGGCTTCGTTGTTTTTGTTGGTTTGGCTGGTGCTTTTGGAACTTTTTTTATCACTTTTTTAGGGGCTGGTTTTGGTACAGATTTTTTGGCACCAGTCTTTTTTACTGGTGCTTTTACATTTATTTTTACTACAGGTTTTTTAGCAACAGCTTTTTTAACGGAAGCTTTTACATTTAATTTTACTGTAGGTTTTTTAGCAATAACTTTTTTTACTTGAACTTTTGTAATTACTTTTCCTACTTTTTTAGTGGGTTTTGCCACAACTTTTTTAGAAATGGGCTTTGCTGATTTCACTACTTTTTTAGTAGGCTTTGCCATAACTTTTTTAGGAGCAGGCTTTTTAATTGCTATTTTTTTTGCAACTGGTTTTTTTGCAACAATTTTTTTTGGCGCTGGTTTATTTGTTTTCTTTGCAGGTTTTACTATTTTCTTTGCCATTTTCTTTTTTTTAATAAATTAATTTAATTTTTCAATAGAAATAAGAGTAGAGACCAGTTCATCCACTTCAACGGCACTTGCTGTAGTTAGAGTTAAATTTTGTACAACTTGCAAATCACCAGTTAAGGTTTCGGCGCAAATATAGTTCAAATTATTTTGAATGGCATTATCTAAAGCATCATTTTGTTGAATTTTAACCAAAATCTTATCGGTTAGTGCTAAACCAGACTCCTTTCTTAGATTTTGAATACGATTTACTAATTCTCTTGCCAATCCTTCCTCACGCAAAGCATCGGTTAAGGTGATGTCAAGCGCAACAGTTATTTGCCCACTATTTGCTACTTTCCAACCTGGAATATCAACTGGCATAATTTCAACATCCTCGGTTTCTAAAATAATTTCTTCACCTTCTATATTCATTTTAAACTGACCTGTTTTTTCAATTTCAGTAATGATTAATTTACCGTTATCGTTTGCGTATGCCTGAACTGTTTTCATGTGCTTTCCACATTTTTTTCCTAAGGTTTTAAAATTTAACTTAAGGTTTTTTACAATTTGAACTTCAGCTTCTGTTACAAAATCTAATTCTTTTACGTTTACTTCAGCAAGGATAATATCTTTTACAGCTTCAACATGTTGCTTGAATTCAGTATCTAAAATTGGAATTTGAATTTTTTGTAAAGGTTGACGTACTTTTAAATTTTCTTTTTTACGAATGGATAAAACCATAGAAGAAATTTTCTGAGCCATTTCCATGCGCTTTTCTAAATTAGCATCAATATGTTGAATGCTAGCTTTCGGAAATTCAGAAATGTGAACCGAATCAATAGCAGTTGTATTATCACTTAAGTTAGTATATAACCAATCAGAAAAGAATGGAGCAATTGGACTCATTAATTTAGATAATACCATCAAGCATTCATGCAATGTTTCATAAGCAGCTTTTTTATCTTCACTCATTTCACCTTTCCAAAAGCGGCGGCGAGATAATCGAATATACCAGTTACTTAAATGTTCGTCAACAAATTCTTCAATATAGCGAGCTGCTTTATGTGGTTCAAAGTTTTCGAATTGCTCAGTAACATCTAAAATTAGACTGTTTAATTTTGATAAAATCCAACGGTCTAATTCGGCACGGTTATTTATTGGAACAGTATTTTTTGTATCAACAACAAACCCATCAACATTTGCATACAAAGCAAAGAATCCATAAGTATTGTAAAGTGTGCCAAATAATTTTCGCTGCACTTCACCAATTCCTTCTAAGTCAAATTTCAAATTATCCCATGGCGCTGCATTGGCAACCATATACCAGCGTGTTGCGTCTCCTCCGTATTTTTCAATGGTTACAAATGGATCTATCACGTTGCCTAAACGCTTACTCATTTTTACACCATTTTTGTCAAGCACCAAACCATTAGAGACCACATTTTTATAAGCAACAGAATCAAAATTCATTGTTGCAATGGCGTGTAATGTAAAGAACCACCCACGTGTTTGGTCTACGCCTTCTGCAATAAAATCAGCTGGATAATATTTTTTTGCATCAATGAGTTCTTTGTTTTCAAATGGGTAATGTAATTGTGCATATGGCATTGCACCAGAGTCGAACCATAC
>CANLAV010000191.1 GCA_947487905.1 Bacteroidota bacterium
CTTTTTATACATGACAAAGAGTTTAAAGACGACATTGACAGATTTGATGGTAGAGAAGTTTATGTTACATTTAGAATAAGGGCATCAAAAATTAAAAAAGGGAATAATGAAGGTTATGATGGTTGTTCTCTTGACTCAGAAACAGATACCGACTTCTTACTTGACATTCTAAACAAAAGAATTGAATTATTAGATTCGAGCTCCCAAAATTATGGCGTTACAGAGCTTTGTAAAATAATTATCTCCAGACTCGCCAAAATCAATATCTCAGAAGAACAAATAGGCTTTTTTAGAACGTTTTTTGAAGTAAATAATCTCGAAGAACTGGTTAAAAATAATTCGACCTCCTCTAAATTTTTGTTGATGAAGTTTGGACTTCAAACATTTTTTCCTAAAGAGTTTGAAAATTTAGAGAACAAAATCAATGAGCTTCAAGAGGCAGAACTCTTACGACAAATGGGATTTCAAGGCGCAGACAAGTACGATGCATTAACTGAAACCTTTTTTAACAATTTCTACCAATTTGAAATTTTCTATAAAAAGTTTCCCCAAAATGTAAATAAGGAATTTATTTACAAAATTATTCTTGAAAGTGAAACTCTTCCATTTGATAAATCCTTCGAGTCAATAAAGAGGTTCGTAGAACTAATAAAAGGAAACGTTCCTACTATTAATGCTGAAAATGCGTTCACTTTATTTTCAAATTTAAGCACGCCCAAAATTCGGCTATACCTTTGGCTTAATGATTTGACTGATGCATTCGACTTTGCTGAGTATAAAGAAAGTATTTGGAATCTAGAAAGGAAAGATCAATCCCGTTTCATTAAAAAGATGTTCTATTGGAAGTCAAAAGGGCAAATCAATTTTACTCTAAACGACCTAAGTGAAATAAAGGTATTTAACATTGATTTCTTTAGGGAAGTAAAAAAAAATCAACCAGAAATAGATTATATTAATTTAGATTTTAACGTATCCCTTTTATTTCATATCCTCAGAACCATATCCGACATTAAACAATTTGACAAAGACGTTTCCGGTAAAATATTTGAATATTTTCTTGAATACGTTAAGGATTACAAAGACATACAACATATCGACTTCTTTTATCCGAAGTGTAAAGGAAGAACTGTTGGTGCAAAGAAAAAAGTAATAACCCCAGAGATTGGAGAATCAGGTGAATATATAGAAGTTGAGTCAATTGAATTTAACTATTATCACCATAAAGAAGATAAACCTCTGCATCATAAATTTTGTGACGGACAACAAGACAAAAATAATAAATTAGGTTTCCCAGCGGACAAACCATATTCATGGTGTACGGGTCTGCCGTGTTTTGATCCATCAAGTTCCAAATTGGAGTTGAATGATGATTATAACGAATGGACTATAAAGGAATTTCTTCACATATTGGAAATTCCATATGAACCTAATAACATTTCCTATCTTTTAGGTTATATCAACAAGGCAAATCTTTTAATTGACAGGTTGAAATGTAATGGTTGTAATAATTTAATGAGACCCTCGGGACAAAATAAATTTACTTTTCATATAATAAACAATTTTCACTGTGCAACTGAGTCTTGCACTGAGATTAATAAAAAGGTGTATCTAAATCATTGTCTAAATAAAAATTGTGCGAATATCATTGACAGTCGAGCTTCAAAAAAATGTACACACGAAGGTTATGATGCGTCTTGTGGCTGGTACATCTGCGACTCCTGCTATTCTTGTTGTGGCACAAATGTAATAACCAGAGTAATTGAACGTAAACAAGAAAATAATCAAACTTATAAATGCTCGCCCATTGGACATGACGAATTAAAGAAAACATTTTGTTACCACTGTGGGGACAAAATGAAATTGAACAAGGAATTCTATTTAGGTCAACAAAAAATTATTAAAAGTTTAATAGATACGCAACAAAAGAAATTTGTTGAACACAAAGAAAATAAAAATGGATTCTGGCGCTTTAAATTAAATTTTAATGCTATTAATGCCAATCAGCGAGAGGATGGAATAATTAGATTGAATTCTAATGGCTTCAAATTATCCGAAAGCCGAACACAAAACCACATTTATTTTGTGGACCATTTAATTTCGATTGCTTTAAAATGTAATAATGTAGCATGCCCAAACGAAGAAATATTTTCACCGAACAAACCAGCAAAATGGAAAGCGTTTCATGACAAACACGACCATCTAAATGAATTAGTAAAGAAATTTTTTGAGACAGGCAAACTAAAATACATTGAAAATAACGAGGACACTCAACCGCCCAGCTTGTAACAGCACCTAAAAAAAATGGGGGGGGAAGTGCGAATACAAACATTTGTGCAACTAATAAAGTTTGGTGGGTATATACATTTTAGTGTTCCAAACCGCCACCTTTTGGTAGCTGCAAACCGTTAGCGGTCATGCTAAAAGACAGACAGTATAACATCAAAACAACAGACAAAAAAAATGAAAAAACCCAACGCTTCAGCAAAATCAAAAGAGGTGCAACTCCACCCACAAGCCGACCCACAGTTGCACCACATTTGTTTTTGCCCAACCGCACCAAAGACAATTCAGTTATGACAGACATTACACTTAACACCCTTTTACCTCCCAGAATATCTAATTCAGAAATTAATAACACAACCTTTATTGGAATTGATTTTGGTACTTCCACCACTGTAGTTTCAATTGCAAATTTTGACAAATCAACTGGACGATTTACAACAAAAGCAATTCCTATTAAACAAGCTTTAGAAAATGGCCAAAATCATACATCAGAAAAAGTCCCAACAGTTATTGCATTTCTAAAAGTGTTGGGTCAAAATAAATTTATTTATGGTCAAGGTGGTGCTGACTTAAAGCATAATTTTAATTTTAAACTAGGTAAAAATATTTGGTACTCCTTCAAAACTCAATTAGGCACTGATGTAGGAGCATTATATTATGATTGCGAAATACAAAGCGAAAAAGACAAAATTAGAAATCCTAAAGATGCCTTGAAGTTATTTATGGGTTTTATTATGGCGAAAATTCAAACGTACATTCAAGAAAACAATTGCCCAACAACTACTCAATATGCAGTTAGTATTCCTGCCGCCTTTGAGGCAAATCAAAGAAAGGAACTGATAGATGCATTAGCACAGAATGGAATTTCGATTACAAAACAATCTCTAATAGATGAGCCAAATGCAGCCTTTTTAAGTTACATAGAACAATCATTTTCTGAGAATTCTCCCTTAAAAGTACCTGAACA
>CANLAV010000192.1 GCA_947487905.1 Bacteroidota bacterium
CCCGCCCCAAATAACTTTTTAATTGATTCAAACATGTTATATTAATTTTTATTTATTTGTGCTTGTAAATAATTTACATCTAACCAAGAGCCAGCGTTCACACATTCAATCCCAATTGATGAAAGGTAAGATGTTGCTTGCCCACTTCTTCCACCTGAAGCACAACATAAAATTATAGGGGTTTGTAATGCTTTAATTTCATCCATACGAGCCATTACTTCTTGCAAAGGAATATTTAATGAATCTACAGCGCATCCCATTTGATATTCTGCCGGTGTTCTTACATCAAGGATAGTTCCTTTTTTTTCTTGTAATAATTGTTTTACGTCCATTTTTATTTTGTATTATTTTTTAATATGAATTGTTTCATTCTGTTTGCAAAAGTCATAACTATAAACAAATTCAATTGTAACATTGATTACACATTGAAATAAAAATAAAACTGAATTATAAATAAGTTGACAACTAAACATTTCAAGTGAATTTGTTTGGCAAATTGCATTGAAAATTGGTATCAAAAAAATGTATGGACATAAAAAAATCCCGAATGAAATCGGGATTATTTTGTACCACGTACGAGAATCGAACTCGTCATTCCTCCGTGAAAGGGAGGCGTCTTAACCGATTGACCAACGCGGCAAATCTGATTGGAGTGCAAATGTAAAACAACATTTTTAATTTAGCAAAAAATTAAACATTATTTTTTTATATTGATTGCAATTACCATTTATAGAGTGTAATTTTGCAGGATTAATTTTTTTACTTAAAAACATAAAAAAGAAAAACAATGAGTACAATTAAAGTTGCTATCAACGGTTTCGGACGTATCGGTCGTTTAGTTTATCGTCAAATTTATAACATGCAAGGCATTGATGTAGTTGCAATAAATGACTTAACAAGTCCTGCTACATTAGCTCATTTGTTAAAGTATGATTCTGCACAAGGTCGTTTTAATCACAACGTAACAAGTTCTGATAATGCAATTCAAGTAGAAGGAAATGAGATAAAAGTATATGCACAAAAAGATCCTGCACAAATTCCTTGGGGAGCACATCAAATTGATGTTGTTTTAGAATGTACTGGTTTCTTTACAGACAAAGATAAAGCAATGGCGCACATTACTGCAGGTGCAAAACGTGTTGTAATTTCTGCTCCAGCTACTGGCGATTTAAAAACAGTTGTATTCAATGTAAACCATGATATTTTAGACGGAACTGAAACCGTTATTTCTTGTGCATCTTGTACAACTAACTGTTTAGCTCCAATGGCAAAAGTATTAAACGATCATTATGGAATTGTAACTGGTATCATGACTACGATTCATGCATACACAAATGATCAAAATACATTAGACGCACCTCATCCTAAAAATGATTTACGTCGTGGACGTGCTGCTGCTCAAAACATTGTTCCTAACTCAACAGGTGCTGCAAAAGCAATTGGTTTAGTATTACCAGAATTAAAAGGAAAATTAGATGGTTCAGCTCAACGTGTTCCAACAATCACAGGTTCACTTACTGAATTAACGTCTATTTTATCTGCAAAAGTTACAGCTGAAGAAATTAACGCTGCTATGAAAGCTGCTGCAAATGAAAGCTTTGGTTACAATGAAGATGAAATTGTAAGTACAGATATTATTGGTACTGCGTTCGGTTCATTGTTTGACGCTACTCAAACAAAAGTTATGACTGTAGGAGATGTTCAATTAGTGAAAACTGTGAGCTGGTACGATAATGAAAATAGCTATGTTAGTCAGTTAGTAAGAACATTGCATTATTTTGCAAATAAAATGGCTTAATTCCATTTATAAAATAAATAAAAAACGGCTTCATTTGAAGCCGTTTTTTTGTTGAAAGAATATTCTATATTGGAAACGATTTTAACTTCATTTATACATTTTTGATTTTTTAAAATTTACTAAAAAGTCTACTTTTGCAACATGGAATACGTGAATGACTTTATTAACTTATCCTTTAAAGTCGATGCTTCAACAACGAAGTCATACTGTAAAACAACTCAAGACGAATCGTATATTTACTTAACATTTGGCTTAAATGCCAACGACTGTTTATTTGACCTTACTGAAAATAATTATGAATTTCATATTCGTTTTGCTAAAAACTATTTCGAAAAATACAATGAACCTATAGATATTAATATTGAAGAGCAAACCATTTGTTGCAATACACAATCAAAGCTTTTAGAAATTATTAATTGCAAACTGAATGGCATTCATAAAAAAATATTTTTAGAAAGTACGATTCTGTTTCTACTCTATCAATCTCAAAAAAATAATTTAATATTTCAGTTAGGTTGCGACAGTTGTGGCATTTTAAATAAACCCATTGAGTTAGAAAAAATTCAAAAAGCAAAAAGATTCATTCTAGATAATTTAGGAGAAAACTTAACGATTCCTATTCTTTCAAATCATGTGAGTACCAATCAATGTTATCTAAAAAAAGGATTTAAAGAAGTTTTTCAACAAACTATTTTTGAATTTATTCAAGAAAATAGAATGGAAAAAGCGAGGCATTTATTGCAAGCAGCAAATCCTAATATTACCGAAATAGCTTTCAACGTTGGATATTCGTCTTTAAGTAGTTTTAGCCAATCCTATAAAAACTTTTTTGGGATTTCACCAACTGAACAAATTAAACAAGTTTTTCCTAATAACTAAAACACTTTTCCTATTAACTAAAACTCAGTCCTTTTCTTCTATTTAGTTTTGCGGCCTAATTAATAGTACATTTAAAATAGAAGAATGAGAAAGTATTTAGTAGCAGGATTACTGTTAATATCTGTTTCAACATATGCACAACAAACAGAACAAGACTCGCTTAAAATTAAAAATATTGAACAAGTAACGATTGTTGGCGATAAAGCGAAATATATATCAGGAGCAGGCCAATTTATTAGTCCACGTAAACTAGAAAAACTAAATCAACCTAACATCAACAATGTTTTAAGAATAATTCCTGGTGTAAACGTCAGAGATGAAGAAGGTTTTGGATTAAGACCTAATATTGGATTGAGGGGTACTCCTGTAAACAGAAGTGCTAAAATCACATTAATGGAAGACGGTATTCTGATTGCTCCTGCCACTTATGCTGATCCTTCAGCTTATTATTTTCCAACATTTGCTCGCATGCAAAGTGTAGAAGTTTTAAAAGGAAGTAGTCAAATAAAATATGGCCCCTACACTATTGGAGGAGCAGTAAACTTAGTATCTACAGCTATTCCAAATA
>CANLAV010000193.1 GCA_947487905.1 Bacteroidota bacterium
CTACGACTTCTACTATTCAGGCGAATTACTAGAAGAATTCCCGTATGCAACGGAGAAGATCAGTTGGTTCAACGAACATATTTTGTTTTAATTATTGCTTCAATAGTTATTTTATTGTAGCCTATTTTTTTAGAAATTTGATCAATACTCAATTTTTCGTTAAAATAGTATTCCTTAATTAAATCATATTTTATTTTTTTTATCAAATCAATTGGTTTGAAGCCTAATTGATTGATTTTTTTGTTAAGCGTTACCCTAGAGATTTTAAAATAATCAGCTAACTCATTAACATTTTTAACGTTTTCATTTTTTACAATTGATACTATATTTTCCATAGTGAATTCATATGGGTATATCTCTGTGTTTAAATTATTTTTTCTTGCTTTCGAAATCAAGAATAAAACAACAGAAAAAGCAATAATTATAATAACCAATAGAAACTTAAAATTAATTGTTTGATCTTTTATAATTGTTGATTTAATAACTTGATGTTCTATTTTTGGAAATAAATCATACCGCACATAATTTAAATCTATTCTATATAAACCATTTATAGAGCCAACGTAAATTATACCTTTGTTAATATAAATGGCTCGGGAATTAAATTCGACATTTTCTAAAAGGGTATAAAATTTTTCGTCTGAAAAAATTAAAAGTTTATTATCTGTGCAAATAATGATGTTTTCTCCATTAGAAGCAACTTCAAAAATTGTTTCATTTAATTCATATTTTTTTAATAATGTTAAATTCGATTTTCTTAAAATAAAAAGTTCATTTTTACTAACTGCAATGATTACATTATGTATAATATCAAAATCAACAATTGGGTGGTTTGAAATTTTTATTTTTTTGTCAAAAGTGCAGATTTCACCATTTTCATTGCTGAAATATATCTTTTTATCATATTCTAAATCAGTTGGCTTAAATTTAAATTTATATTTTTTTATTGATTTATAATTTGGGATTAAATCAAATATTTCAAAACTCTCAGTTTTAAGAGCTAAATAACCTTTTTTGTATTTAATTATTTTTCTGAAACGGTCCCCGTCACTAGCGGAATTTATCAACATTGCAGAATCACCATTCTCAATAATTTTTAATTGATCTTCACACAAAAAAATAAAATCCCCTATGGAATTAATTTCTCCATTGACATAATCTACATTTTTTATTGTGTCAATTTTATTAAATCTAAAGTCGGACCTAAATACACCACTGTAAGAGCCAACTATAAGTTTACCAGACGTTAAACAAATTGACCTTATCGACTTGCCAGGATAATAAAGCTCATAAAAGTCATTTATCTGATACTTTAATATTCGACCATTATAACATAAATAGTAATAATTGGAAATCCTTCCATCAGTTATAACACCAGTAGTTCTTCCTGGAAATATAGAAAGAGTAGATGTTTTCCTGTTTTTTGGAAATATAGTATTGATTACTACCATCTCTTTTTTAGAAGGATTGTAGTCAATGTAAGAATAATATTTATCGACTTTAGTGACAAATTCCGAAACATTATCTTTCAGCACAAAGAGACTATCATTTCTTCTGAAATATAATTTTTCACCAAAAACAGAAATGTTTTTAACATTGTTGATACCTAAATCCTTAATAAAAATTGTATCGGGCTGTATTTGAGCAAAACTATAGTTAACTACAAAAAATGTGAGCAAATACAATAAATTACACGTTTTTGTAAACACATTTATCATGAAAAAAAATTAGTTTACAAAAATACTTAAAATTACCTGACTAAAAAAAATTGATTAATTAGAACTTTGCGTAGTCGGTAGCCTTTCTAATAAAATCGCTTCAAAAACCAAGTTTATAATACTCCCAAATACCAGATCAAGAATGATAGTAAGCTAAGTTAATATTTGTTGTATTAAAAAAGCAAGGTTTTGGGGAACGCTTACTTTTTTAACATTGTTGACACCTAAATCCTTAACAAAAATTGTGAAGGATTATATTTGAGCTAAGCTGTAATAAACAAATAAAAAGTGAGCAAATACCACATTTTTACAAATTATGTAAACACATTTATCAAATAATTATAATTGATTTACAAAAAATGATAACTCAACTACAACTAAAAAAATTACACTTCCCTAACTTTGCAGCACAAACTAATATCCAATCAAATTTTCGTTTTAAAAAACAAAATAGCGCATTTTTTCATTTTTCTTTCATTGGTAGCAATGCATGTTGCTCATGAGCAATGGTCACCAATCTTATGTAAATATATTAAGCGTTCCGTACTTATTTGATTAAGGCATTTAAAGTTAAAAATGTTAACAAAGTAAAAACTATGAATAATTTTCTACTCAAAAACCAAAAACTTTCCACGAGGAAAAGATTCATGACCCTGTTTTTTGGGACGATGATCTTTTTATTTAGTTCGAGTAAATTAAATGCACAAGCAGAATGCACGCCCACTATAACAGTTGGTGGCGTACTACTTAATAGCAATACAGAGGTAACAATTTGCCCACAGGCTACTAAAACATTAGTCGGGCCAGCACAGAACGTACCTAGTGGCGCAGTCTGGACCTATCAATGGTATTTTGGTACAGGTAGTAATCAAAGTACTCATACGGCAATTGCAGGTGCTACAAATAGAGAGTATATAGCTTCTGCAGTTGGCTATTATTCACTGAGGGTTGGTAATAGTGCAGTTTCTGCTTGCTCTACAACCAGCTATCCTTCTTATCCATCAAAAACCTATCGTATTTTAAACACTTCTGGCGTTCAGGTAGCAGCACTTAGTTCTACAAATCCAACTGTATGGTGCCCTAGTGAACAAACTACATACATTCAATCAGCTGGTCAAGTAAATGGCTCTTGGCAATTAAATGGTGTTGCAATACCAGGTTCATCTAACATAGGCTTTACTCTATTAAATTCATTAGGTACTTATACTTTTACTCGAACACACAATGGTTGTACAACTTCTGCTTCTACAACTATTACGGCTCCCACAGGTACAGCTCCAACCATTACCTCAAATGGTACACAAATATGTCAATTTCCTAGTGGGTCTGGTTTTGTTTGGGGTTCTGTTGTTCTTACGGCTCCTACAGGCACGGGCTACACTTATGTTTGGAAAAAAGATGGTTCAAACATTAGTGGTGCTACAGGGTCTACCTATACTACTACAGGGTCAAGTGGCGGTGGCACTTTCACTTGCGCTGTATCTATTAATGGCGCGTGTTTGCCCATTTCAAATGCA
>CANLAV010000194.1 GCA_947487905.1 Bacteroidota bacterium
ATTGAAACAGAAAAAATGGCTGATGAAGCGATGGAAAAAGCTTTGCTAATTACTGATTCTATATTAAAAATTAGAGAAGTAGCCAAAGCGAATGATTTTAAACAGGAAGCTAAAATTGACGCACAAGTTGCAAATACAGCAACAAGTCTAGCTAAAATATTAGAGGCTGATGCCACTACGAAACAAAAAGAATCAGACTTAACACAAGAATACATTCGCCAATTGGAGATCATTACTAAGAATAAAAACAATACCGAAGCCTTAATTAAACTCGAAAACATACAAAAAGAGTTGGATCTTATTTCTAAGCAGAAAAATCAATCCGATGAATTGTTCCTCTCTTTAAAAACACAAGGTGATGTTAAACTTAAGGCCTATTCAGCTGCTCAAAATAAAATAGAAAACTTATTACAGGAAGCTGAGCAAATGAAATCAGAAGTGAAAACACTTCAAAGTGATTTAGCAAAAGAAAAAGATAAATCCATTAAAGAAAATATTTCGGCACAAATTGTTGAGCTTAGTAGTGATATTGAAAATAAAAACAAAGAATTAGACTTAGCAAAACAAACCAATACCACACTTAAAAATGAGGCTACTGGCATTGAAAAAGAAATTGACGTAGCATCTAAAATTTTAAATCAACAATCAGAAACGTTTGTTTATAATGATGAAAAAAACGAAAGTGCTGATACTGAGAGTGCTTCAAAATTAAAAACAAATAGTAGCGAACAACCTATTAATATAACAGTTGTAAAAGATATTAGTAATAAATATGAGCCTACAATTAATTCTATAGCAATAAATAAAGAAGATGCGATTAATCAGAATGGCTTGTTGGATAATTATAACAAAGAAATTACAATGGCCATTAATGCGAACAGAGCGGCCTTAACTGCTTCTTCCAATGATAATGATAAAAAAAATATTTCTAATGAAATAGAAATGTTAGAACAGTTAAAAACAAAAAATGTTGATCGTATTGTTGCGAATAATGCTAAAATAAAAGAATTTGAAACGATTGCTTTAGCTGGTTCAGAAACAAAAACGATTGCCTCCACAAATACAGTTGCACCGCTTGAAGTCACTACCATTGCGGTGGTGGATTTAAATACGAACGCGTCTTCAAAAATTGAATTGAATCAAACTGTTACCAATCAAATAATCACTTTGCCAATTGGAACCGACCAACAAGTTATTAATGAAGCAACTAATCAAGCAGAGCAATTAAATGAAGAAGCTTTAAGCATTAGACAAGCTGCTACTACCAAACCAGCTGAAGAAAGAGCTGCTGATATAAAAAGAGCCGTTGAGTTGGAATCGCAAGCTGTCACTAAAAAAATTGACATTGCTAACAAACAACAATTATTAAATATCAGCACGTTTGTTTCTAATCAAAAAAAATTGGAAGAGCTTCAGCAGGTTGCAAAAGGATATGATATTAAAGAGCTAGAAATTGCGGAAATGCAAACCAATGAAGCAATTCTTTATTTTAATAAAGCAAAACAAATAAGAGATGAAGCTAATTATTACCCAACAGATTTTTCTAAGCTAGGTGGATATGTGAGTGCTGAAGAAAACGAAAATGTAGCTTTATCAAAACAACAAACAATTTTGGATATTTATTCAAAGTATTTTTTAAATAACAAACTAATTAAACCAATTGAAGAAATTGAATCTGGGCAAAGAAAAGAGAACATAACAGAAGAAGAGAAAAAAGTTGAAGTGTATAACGAACAACTTGTTGAAGATTTAAAACGTCTATCGAGTGAAAATCAAAGTGCCTATCAATATAAATTAATGGATATACCAGATAATCTTTCTTCCATTCAAACTTCAATAAAAAAGAAAGCCGAACAATTATTTGCTAAAAGCCAACTACTATTAACGCAAGCTAATAAAACAAACGACGCCTTTAAAAAGAAAGAATTGATGGTTGAAGTTAATTTAACCGAAAAAAAATCATTGAAATTATTAAATCAGGTAATTTCTAATGAGTTTTCGCCAAGTGATTTGGAAATGATTGATGTATCTGCTGAAAATGATATGGTAAGCACAGAAAAAAAATCAAAAACTAACTTAGCAACTGTCAACTCGCTTCCTGAAATAAATGTAGAAGGTTTTGAAACTAAAAAAGTAAGCGTCTATAATGTAAGTAATCCAATTCCAATTGATGAGAAGTTCAATGATGGACTTATTTTTAAAGTTCAAATTGGAGCATTTAAGCAGGCCTTACCTAATGACGCATTTAAAGGGATTTCTCCAATTGTAGCTCAAACAACGCCTTCAGGATATTTAAGATACATGGCAGGAAATTTTGAAAAATACGATGGTGCTTATACGGTAAAAAATTATTTAAAAAATGTTGGATACAAAGATGCTTTTATTGTAGCTTATTTAAACGGTGTTCGCATTACATTAAATGAAGCATTGGATAAAGCTAAAGCAAATGGTCAAACAATTAGCATTGCACAAAATACTGAAGTGGCAAATACAAATAATCCTGTTCCTAGTGGTGTATCGAATACAACTAATATTGCATTAGTTGAGGTTGCCAAAGAATTAGAACAGACAAATGGGTTGCTTTATACTATTCAAATCGGATTATTTGGAAGTCAGGCTACGCGCACTCAATTATTTAATTTAACACCAATCTATTCTGAGAAATTGCCAAATGGTCTTTTTAGATATACGGCTGGTATTTATAATAATCCAGAAACCTTGTTACAAGATAAATTTAGAGTAGTAAATACGGTTGGAATAAAAGACGCATTTGTTACAGCTTATTACAATTCTAAACGAATTCCTTTTACAGAAGGAAAAAAAATACAAGCTGATAATGTGAATGTAACAATGGAAACACAAAACCCAATCGTATTTCCTGAATCTGTTATTCAATCACCATCATTGATTCAAACGCCGGCGCCAATTCAAACAAATGTAACTTTAGATCCAAATAGAGTACAACCTTTCACAAATGGTGTTCAATCTGGTCCAGTTCCAACGGCTGAAAATGGCGTTAAATCAGACGATTCAGGAATCTCTTACAGAGTACAAATTGGTGCTTATAAGAATCAAGTACCAAATGAAGTGGCTGCATCGTTTTTAAATATTAAAACATGGCCTGTAAATGCAATCATTATCAATGAATTATATATTTATACAATCGGTAATTTTAATGATATCAATTTTGCGAAAAAATTAAGAGAC
>CANLAV010000195.1 GCA_947487905.1 Bacteroidota bacterium
AAAAAACTTTCAAATTTATCCCTTAATTCCACTTCATCAGTAGTTGAATTTTCTTGTAATTCAGAATTGTATCGAAACAAATTAAATTTGATAAATAGATTATACAATACAATTCTAAAGTAAGATTGTGACCAAGTCTTTCTTTTATAGGAATCAGGGTTACTATCAATTAGTTTATGACCAATGACTGTGACACTATCAAATAATGGTAGGATGGTGTAATTATTAAAAACGGAAATTTTATTTTTTAATAAAGATTTATAATAGTCTTGACTCGGGCTATAATATTCAGTCCCTCCAGCTGAACCAATTTTTGCTCCACAGCCAATATCATAAAGCAATTCATCTGTAGTAATTGCATCTAAATTTTCAGCTAAATCTAAAACCGTGAATAATTTAAACTTGGAACCTGAATAATCGTCCACCTTAACCTCTAATTTTTCTGTTGAAGAAATTTTTATGCCCGCTAAGCAATTCTGTTCAATCCAATTTACCCAATTTGTTTCTATGTCGTTAATTACGACTTTACTATTAAATTTATTGATGGTAAATGTTAAATCTGAATAATAGCTTAGTTCTTGCTGTTTAACGGATACTTCAATTGAAAAAAAATGTAAGCCTTCATTAAATGTAAATAGTTCAACGTTTAAAATGGAGGCATCAAAATAGTCTTTTACTTTTGTTTGGTAGTTTTCTCTTAATAAAAAAGTCAACTCTCTGTTTATTGCTTTATGGTATATTTTGCTTGCGTTTTCTCCTTTTTCAAGAATAAACATGTTTCGAAATTCAGGATACCATAAATTTTTATGGGTATTATCCGCACCATCTTTTATTGGTTCATGTTTGAACTGATTATGTTCTAACAATCTATGAAGTTCATTTTTTTTATTTTCCGATTCAAAAATTCCAATTATTTTAATAATCGAATCATTAACCACCAACTTTGATTTATCCATGATATGCGTATAAATTATTTAACTAAAATAGGGTTTATGTTTTAAACTTTTGGTAAGTCAAATTTATTTCTTTATTATTTTAAAGGTAACATGTTGGTATTTAATCATTAATTGACAAGATGAAAATTTATTTTTAAAAAATTTGGTTTAATTCATCCAATTAGATTTCTTCAACTATTTTATTTAGCTTATCAATTATCATATTATATCGTTCCTCTTGAGTTTCAAAATAAAGATTTGCTAGCAAAGCCTCCTTCATATTTTGATTAGCTAATATTTTTTTAAATTCATCTTTCAAATATTCTTTAACCTCTTTAGGTGATTTTTGAATCTCTTCAACTAAATCAATCCTATTATCTAATATGTATGTTATATCTTCAAAATCATGACTGAGCCTTGCGTCATTTCCACCTCGGTCTTTAAAAGCAGAAAATTTGGTGGCTAAAAAATAAGATAGTTGTAGTATGTTGATGCTTTTATCTTCAATGTTTATTTTTTCTAAATGTTTAAATCCTGGTTCAAACCAAGGATTTGCTGGTGCCCAACCAACTGCTTTAGTGCTCATAACATCTACTTTTATATCTTCATACCTAAAACGACAAATAACATCATCACTTGGTGATTGTTTGAAACCTTTCACAGTTAACGATTCCCTAATTTCTTCTAATTCTCCAATTGACGCAATTTTTAAACTAATATCAATGTCTTTTGTCGGACGAACATCCTCTGCCGCAGGATCGTTTATATATAAACTTACAACAGCGCCACCTACATAAACAACTCTCTCATTTAGTTCACTTAACGCAGTTGCAATTATCCTAATTACTCCAAGGTTTATTCTTGTGTTTTTTAACATATTATTTTTTTTAACTCGGTTATGGCGGCTTTTTGTTCTCTTATTTTCCCAACTCTTAATGCATCTGTTAAAGATAGAAGTTCATATAAAACTTTATCTTCTAAGCAAGCTTTTGGCACTGAAGGATGTAATGGTTCAATAGCTTCCCCCCTCAATGTTCCTTTTGCAAATGGCCAAACATATTTTTCTTCGCTGTGAATAGTTTTATTTAATGGTTCTGCTGAATGAGAAGTAGCTATTCCTCTAACCAATGATCCAGGTTTTTGAGGAAATACATATTTTAGCCCATGGTCCAAAAAATCAAGTAAGGCAGCTTTCATTAAAGTTTTTTTATTTTGACTTATTAAATTAGCAAGCATTGAGCGATTAAGACTTTCACTTATTTCGCTTGCACTAATATCTAATTCAATTGATAAGTCCTTCATCATCCATGGACGATCTCCCTTAGCTGCAATTTTTAATAGTATTACAATGTCTTGCGGACGCATACCACTATGTTTTTTCATGTTGTAATTTTTAACTTAACAAATATACAAATTATTTTAATTCGCGATTCGCGAATTGCGAATTATTTTAATAATGGAATCATTTACAGCCAATTTTGATGTATACATTATTCCAATATAAATTATTGAACAATAATAGGTTTTATGGATAAGTCATAAAATACCAATGAAACAATTACCGAATTGATAATACAAGATGCTTTTTAATATGTGTTTTGTTGAGAGTGTTTAATCAAATTTTAAACTTATTATTATCATTTTTATTCGATTTGAGTTCAAAAAGTGTTGTAAATCAAGCAAGAATATATAGCTTTATATCATTGTTGGATACCAATTTATTTTAGAGTAATCCTTGTCAAATTTGTAATTTTTAAAAAGCTATGAAACATAAAATAAAAACGTGGTGTATTATTTTGTTTGCGTTGTGTTTATTCAATGTTTGTTATTCTCAAACTAAAAGTAGCTGTTTATATAAAAATCCCTTGTGTTTTTTCAATACAGATGTTTTAAATTACTTACAAGTGCTTTACAAAAATCAGCAGTACAATAAAATGACAGCCTTTTTTTATGGTTCTTCTGATCGAACCAGACAAAATTTAGAGGATAGATTGTCAAATGCAAATTTCGGTTACTCATTAAAACGGGTTGGGGTAAAAGAAAAAAATAAAACCAGTTGGTCCTTAACTTATCAGAGAACGATACTCGGCACAAATGAAACGTTTAAAATTGACTGTGCTTTAATCAATGATACGTGTCGAGTATTTTTAGATAAAAAAGCGTGGCAAATTATATTTAAATAGTAAAAGTTTCCAAACCATTTACTATTTATCAATTTAACAAACTTACCCTTTCACCAACTTCGGCACC
>CANLAV010000196.1 GCA_947487905.1 Bacteroidota bacterium
TATCTGAAAATGACCGGTTTTTATCAAATCCTGCAGCTTGGAATACCTTTTCCGACAGTATTGCCAGTTTAATTCTATCAAGAAATGCCGATGGAGTCGATTTAAACTTTGAAAATGTTCCTGAAAAACACAAGGAATCTCTGGTTAATTTTGTAAGGTTATTAAGAACAAATCTTTCAAATAAAATGCCATCTGGCAAGGTTTTTCTATCCATAACCCTACCTTCATATAGTACTCGGGAAGCATTTGATCATGTTAATTTAGGTGAATTGGTAGATTTAATGGTTATAATGGGGTATGATTATCATAAAGGAAAAGGAATTACTGGCGCTGTAGCACCTTTAAGAACGACCAATAGAAATGGGATAAGTTTACAAAGCACCTTAGAGTATTATGCAAAAAATCAACTGAATATGGGTAAAACCGTATTGGCCTTGCCCTATTATGGTGCTCAATGGAAAGGTAAAATAAATAGTAAAGGAGTATATGACACCTATTATGACAAGGACATCCCCTATCGGGAAGTAATGAATCTTTACGGAACAAATTATACGCCCCAATACGATTTTGTTAGTATGACCAATTATTTTTTCCTGGAGTTTGGTGACAGCACATCGGTGGAATGTTGGTTCGACAATGCTGCCTCCTTAGAGAAAAAATATAATTTAGCCTTGAGCTATGGACTAAAAGGAGTAGGTATTTGGGCGTTGGGCTACGATAATGGCTATACAGATTTATGGCAATTACTTGACAACCAATTCACTACAGATACAACAGCTGTGGTTAATCCAATAAATGAGGCAGATGGTTTCCCCGTGTCGATGGGTAGTTTTATGATGAGATACCGCGATATCCTAACGTTAACTTACTTACTTTTTGCCCTTGCCGTAGTGATTGGATGGGTCATAGCCTTTGCCGACTGGCGCGTAAGAACAGGCATTTTAGGCCAACAATTCTTCCGATATCTTTTTATGCTTATCATGACGCTACTCATAATACCCTTACTCAGCGTGATGAACTGGTTTACTGATCAAAGAATTGCCCTTTTGATAGCTTTTCTTTTTGGTGCGTTTGTATTTTACTTTATTCAAAAATTACAGGTTAACATCAATATAAAAAGACCCTGACCATCTGTATGAAAAAAACAATTTTAAGAGAACTCATGTGGTTTATCATAGCGTCGGTACTTGCCGTTCCACTTTCATTTGTTTTCCTGGGAATGCTAAAATTAACCAGCGCGAACCCAAGTTTAAACGAGGTAGAAAAGGTGTTTACCATACAGCTTTTTATGATTGGATGGCTAGTGATGTTTATATGTGTCTATATTGTAAGAATTGTCGTTAAAGCATTATTGAAACTAGTTGGTGTACATGATGCCACTTCAGGAAACCCATAACCATGATACAAAACGTTCTTCCTATTATTGGAAGCCAATTGAATGAATATTTGAAAAGTTCCTTTGGCGAAGTGGATGACCGCGTCATAGTTACCTCCATTGGGAATAGTTCTGGTGCATCGACGATAGATTCAGAAAACAAAATAACGATTACATTAATCAATGTCGAGGAAGAAAAACTCATCAGAAACACTGGGTATAACCAATTTAGTGGATCAAACCCATCCATTTATATCAATCTATACGTATTATTCGCTGCTAACTTTCCAGAAAACAATTATAGAGAAGGATTAAGATTTCTCTCTGCTGTGATCTATTTTTTTCAAGGACAACATACTTTTAATCCGCAAAATACCCCCTCTCTACCTGCTGAAGTGGAGAAAATAACAGTAGAAATAATCAACCTGGAATTTCCTGTTTTAAGTAATATATGGAGTATGCTGGGTGGGAAATATTTACCTTCCATTGTGTATAAATTTAGAATGTTAAATTTCAACCAATATGCTATGAATGAGGAAATTATACCATTAATATTTACACCTAAATAAAAGGAAGTCATCCAAATGCAAATTAATTACACCGTCCAATATCAGGAATTTTTATCCATATCTATTTTTCATGGATATTATAGCCATAATAAATGTGGAGATTTTTCCTTTGAGATAAATAGGGAAACATCACAATTATTAGGAGAATATGGAGTAATTATAAAGCAAGAGCCAAATAAAATTATATTAATAATAGATGCAAATAGAGACTTCAATCATTTCTGTTATAGAGGAAGCTTGAATTTAACATTTTACTTGAAAAATAAAAATCCTCAATTTTTAAATTTCACTGACCTTCCATTTATTTCAAATCAACAGATTGAATTTGAGCATATTCCAGGCAGGGAATTGTTGCATACTACTGAAGAAGTGCCTATTGAGATTTGCCACGAGTCAGATGATGCGGGAATAATAGGAAAAGTAAGTTTAAGTATTAATAAAGAAAATGAACTTTTTGGTCTCGATCCAGCACAACGAAATCACCTAATTCCTATCAGACATACTATTCAATTTAAGGAGAGAAACGTTTACTGGAAATATTTTATTTATGGCCCTAGCAAATACATGGAAGAGGCTGATTATCTATGTATTTATGAAAAAAACCAAAACGATAGTATTTCATTTAATTCACAAGGAATGGTAAAATTACCTAATGGAAAAGATGGATTATTATTTATCTCTGAAAATAGTTTGCCTTTAAAAGAAAGACCTACGAAAATACTTGGTCTTTATTTAAATAAAAGTAAAAACACTGAAAGTCAATTAATTAAAAGTCTGCCATGTCCTGATCCCAAATCGGTACACTATGACAAAAAGGAGGACAAGTTCTTCGTTCAGGAATTTATTTTTATTTAAAAAAATATCATAAATACTTTTTTTTAAAAAAATAAATTTTAACTTTATCAAATTATCTTTTAAAACACCATCAAATTAATTAAAACGGCATGGCAAAAGTATTAGCAACGCCTGGGGTCTATATTGAAGAAAAGAGTGCTTTTTCTTCGTCTGTGGTTCCAGTATCAACCGCAGTACCAGCGTTTATTGGTTACACTTCACGTGCGTCAAGAGGCAACAAACCACTTACCAACGTACCAACCAGAATCACCTCTTTAGCTGAATATGAAGAAATGTTTGGTGGTGCACCAAAAACAAAATTCAGTATTGAGCCAAATGACAATACAGGTTACACCCTTACGGTTGACCAGGCATCCA
>CANLAV010000197.1 GCA_947487905.1 Bacteroidota bacterium
CCTAAAAGTGATAGAAAATTATTAAGTTCTAGTATTACAGGCTGTATAGTAATTATAGTTGGAGTGAACGAGCATTCAGATTCCTTTCTAAAATACCTTTCAGAAATTAATTTAAACTTGAATGATAAATTTACAATTCAAAAAATTATAGAGTACGACGGAAGTATTCAACTAAAAAACAGAAAAATTGAGTTTGTTCAGATTTCAAAATTAATAGCTGACAAAATTATGGTAAGGTGCGAAAAAGCTAATTGTGATTGTAAATAATTTTATTTTTTATTCACCGCCTGAAATACTTCTTTCATAAATCCAGACGCAAAAACAAAATCTAATAATTCGGGATTGGTGGTATGTAAAATATCCTTGCCATTACCTTTCCACCATGGTTTTCCTTTGTATATGTATAAAACATTTTCTCCAATCTCAACCACCGAATTCATATCATGTGTAATAACAATAGTCGTTATATTGAATTCATGAGTGAGGCTTTGAATAAGATTATCAATAACGATTGATGTTTTCGGGTCTAGGCCTGAATTTGGTTCGTCGCAAAATAAATATTTAGGATTATTTGAAATGGCACGCGCTAGGGCCGCACGTTTTTTCATACCACCAGACAATTCGCCTGGATATAAATTATTACGATTGGTTAATTGAACTTTATCTAAACAAAAATTGACGCGATCTCTTTTTTCTTCTTCACTCATGCTAGTAAACATGTCTAATGGAAATCGAATATTTTCTTCTAAGGTTTGTGAATCAAATAATGCACCGCCTTGAAATAACATACCGATTTGCTTTCTTACTTCTTGCTTATCTTTTACAGGCAATATTGGAAAATTTTTTCCGTCATATAAAATTTCACCACCATTAATTTCATGTAAGCCAACCATCATTTTCATGATGGTCGTTTTACCACTTCCACTTTCTCCAATAATTAAATTTGTCTTTCCTTGCTCAAATGCAAACGAAACATCATCAACGACTAATCGATCACCAAATGTTTTGGATATGTTTTTAATTTCAATCATGTGAAAAATAATTGAGTAATAATGAAATTAAATACTAAGATTAATATACTACTATATACAACAGCAGATGTACTACTCTTACCAACTTCTAAAGCACCACCTTGTGTATAATACCCAAAATAAGAAGATATCGATGTGATTAAAAATGCAAATGTAATGACCTTTGTAAAGGAATAATACAATTTCCAAGGTTCGAAAAAAGCTTGAATTCCAAAAATAAATTCGTAAGAATTACACGCGCCTGTTGCAATTCCCATCACATAGCCACCAAAAATACCTAAGAACATGCTGATTGCTATTAAAAAAGGAAGGATGAATATAGCAGCCAAAATTTTTGGTAGTATTAAATATCCGGCAGAATTTATTCCCATGATTTCTAAGGCATCAATTTGTTCGGTAATGCGCATCGAACCTATTTCAGACGCAATATTCGAACCTATTTTTCCAGCTAATATTAAGCACACAATGGTTGGAGAAAATTCTAACAACATGGATTCGCGCGTTGTGAATCCTAAAGCGTATAAGGGAATGATTGGACTCGTAAAACCAAAAGCAGCTTGTATGGTAATAACACCTCCCATAAAAAAGGAAATGATTGAAATGATGGGCAACGAACCTATTCCGATGTTGTCTATTTCATGAACGATTTGCTTCAAATAAACCGAAAGTTTTTCCGGTTTACTAAACACTCGTTTAATTAAAATAAAATATCTGCCGAGGTGAAAAAATAGTTTCATAACTGAGTGTCTAAGATACGATTATTATTTATTCAATAAAGTATACAACACAAACATTTACAAATTTTGATTTTATATAAAAAAGCCACCCAAAAAATGAGATGGCTTTTTTATATCAATAAAAAAATTATAATCCTGATCCGAAATGAGTCATACTTTCTTTTTTAGATGGATTGATTGTCATGACTGGTAAATTACTGATATCAATCACCTTTTGAGCTTCTGTTCCACTAAAATATTCTTTGATGCTCAAAGTAGGTTTATTCATAATCACAATTAAATCAGATTCTACTTTATTGGCATATTCAACTATAGAATCGGCAACGTTTTCGCTGGCTAATGATTTGTTAGAGCAAGAAATCCCCTTTCCTTTAATGTATTGTTTCACTTGATTAGAGTAGGCCAGTAATTGGTTTTCATAAGCGGCATCAGATAAACTAAATACACTTAAAATACGAATGGACGCACCAAAGTAGTGTGCAAATTGAACAGCAACATCCACTTTTTCGCGGGATTCGCGTGATAAATCTAGTGGTAATAATATGTTTTCACAACCTTCTTTGTTTTCTTTACCTCTAATGGTTATTACAGGACAATAACACTCTCTAATCATTTTGGAAGCACTTTCTCCAATGATATTTTTGGCTGTCATATGGCTTTCCAGTCCCACCATAACTAGCGTTGCCTTTATGTCTTCTGCAATGCGTGTCACTTCCGCATACATATTGCCTTTTACATTCATGTATTCAGTTGGAACACCACTTTCCGTTTCCGTTTGTTTGGTTAATGCTTTTAACTCTTCATACATTTCAGAGCCTACTTTATCATAGGTATGTAATAAAGTAATTTTGGAATGGGTATATTTGGCTAAGTTATAAGACTGTTTAATCGCTAATAAAGATTGATTTGTAAAATCGACTGGAATTAATAAAGTACCTCTTTCTTGAAGTTTCATAAAGAATTTTTGTTGAAATTTGAGCCCTCAAAGCTAGTTAATTTAAAGCTAAATTGATGTTAAAATAAAAAAATTAAGAAATGTGGTGTCTAATTAAATAAAAATACCGATATTTGCCACCTAAATTTTAAAAAATAATAAAATGGCAGTAAAGATTAGACTACAAAGACACGGAAAGAAAGACGCAGCGTTTTTCCACGTGGTAGCAGCGGATGGTCGTGCACCAAGAGATGGAGCTTTTATCGAAAAATTAGGAACTTACAATCCTAATACCAACCCAGCTACAATTGATTTAAATTTCGAAAATACCTTAAAATGGTTACAAAACGGTGCTGAACCCACTGATACTTGTAAAGCTATTTTATCTTACAAAGGAATTTTAATGAAAAAACACTTATTAGATGGTGTTAAAAAAGGTGCATTAACTGAA
>CANLAV010000198.1 GCA_947487905.1 Bacteroidota bacterium
AAGAAAGAATTAAAGAAGAAAAAGAAGCACGTGAGTTACTAAATCAAAACCCATTAAATGGTAATGTACCAGCTATGAATAGTTTGCCTGGAATGACTGGAGCACAAAAAGGTGATTGGTATTTTTATAATCAAACAACCATTGCATTTGGATTAAATGATTTTATTAAAAAGTTCGGCACGCGTAAGCTTGAAGATAATTGGCGTCGTAGTCAAAAAGCGTTAACGAATGATTCTCAGGAAAATCCAAACGAAAAGGACGATGATTTGAGTAGTGAAAAAGGAAACTCACCAAAAAAAACGAAAACTGATGATAAAAAGAAGAAAGATTTTTATTTGAAAGGACTGCCTCTTAACGACTCGCTGCTAAAAATTTCTAATGGAAGAATAATTGATGCCTATTATAATTTAGGAAGTATTTACAAAGATGAACTAGGGAATAATAAAAAATCAATTGCATCCTTTGAAGAATTAAATAAACGGTTTGTTGAACATAAATACAGACCTTCTACCTATTACCAATTATATAAAATATTCTTATCAGTAAAAAATCAACCGCAGGCCGATTATTATAAAAATAAATTATTTAATGAGTTTCCTAGTTGTGAGTATACCCAAATCATCAAGAATCCCAATTACACCGTTGAACAAACTAATCAAAAAGGCGTGGTAGAATTATTTTACACGGAAACCTTTGATCAATATGCCTTAAATAATTACGAAAAGGCTTTTGAGTTAAGTAAAGAATCTGTTACAAAGTTCGGGAAAAATGATTTTAGTGCTAAGTTTTTATATATTAACGCACTCTGTATAGGAAAATTAAAAGGCTTGGATTCTTTAGAATTAGCTTTAAAAAAATTACAAATTTTTTACCCGAAAGATGAAACGGCAAAAGAAGCACAACTTATTTTGGAGGCATTATATAATTTAAAAAATCCTGTTAATGGTTCGGGTACAATAAATAAAACAGACACATTTACCTTAAATATGCAAGCTGAACACTTTGTTGTAGTTGTATGTCCTGATGATCCAGCTATTTCAAATCCTTTTAAATTAGCCTTAACGGAATTTAATTCTAATTATTACAGTATCAGTAATCTGAATTTTTCGAATAGTTTGTTTGGCAGCGCGGAACAAATAACAAATATCAAATCGTTTAAAAATGCAGAAGAAGCATTGCGTTACGTTGATAATTTAAAAAAGGATAAGGCAGTTTTTAATGCCAAACTAAAGTCAGAACAGTTCACTATTCTAGCTATTTCAGCAGATAATTTCCCGCGATTGTTTCGTAAAAAGAAAACAACATCTTACATTCCTTTTTATATCGATCACTATAGTTTAAATTAAATTTCTCTGCGCATGCGAGCAACAGGAATATCTAATTGTTCTCTATATTTTGCTACCGTTCGCCTCGCAATATGATAATTTTTTTCCTTTAATATGGTACAAATAATATCATCAGTTAACGGCTTTTTTTTGTCTTCTGAGGCAATACATTCCTGCATTATTTTTTTTACCTCTCGTGCGCTGGCATCTTCGCCTCCCTCTGTACTCAGTGATTCTGAAAAAAATGTTTTTAGTAAAAAAGTTCCATAAGGAGTTTGAACGTATTTACTATTTACAACCCTTGATATGGTTGAAATATCTAGGTCAACTTTTTCAGCGATATCTCTCAAAATCATGGGCTTAATTTTAGATTCATCGCCTGTTGCAAAATAAGCATATTGCATCATCATAATAGCATGCATTGAAACAAGTAAAGTGGTGTGTCTTTGTTGTAAAGCCTCAATAAACCATTGTGCTGTTTCTATTTTATTTTTTATGAAACCAACGGCCTCTTTACCTGTTTTTTCTTTAACACGCGAATATTCTTTAAGCATGTTAATGTATTCTGTACTTATTTTTAATTCGGGCAGATTTCTTTGATTGATGCTTAATTCTGGCATTCCATCGATGACTGTAATATTAAAATCTGGAACAATTTCAGTGATTTGATTTTTATCATCATTTTCTGAATTCCCTGGACGGGGATTTAATTGAGTGATTTCTGTAATAATGTCTTTTAAATCATCCTCTTCAATTTTAAGTTTTCTGATTATTTTATCATAATGTTTTCTAGAAAACTCTTCCATCATGGTTTTGATAACTTCAATGGCTAAGTGTGTTTCTCTTGTTTTTAGTTTTTTTCTTTCCAACTGAATCAACAAACATTCTTGTAAATTTCTTGCCCCAACGCCTGGAGGATCAAATTCTTGAATAATCGTTAAAACATCGGTCAGTTTTTCAAGAGTCGTTGATATGTTTTGTGTAAAGGCTAAATCATCAACAATTAAATCTAAATCTCTTCTAATATATCCATCTTCATCGATGCATCCGATTAAATATAATCCAATGGTATATTGCTCTTCAGAAATTTCTCTTAATCCGAGTTGCTCTTCAAGTTGAGATCGAAAATCCGGACCTTCAACTGCCACAGCCTGAAAATAGTCATCGTCAGCACTGCTATTTGATATTTCGTATTTATAAGAATCTATTTCATCAGCACCCATATAATCTTCGATATCATAGTCGTCGTCTATTTTATCTGGCTGCTTTTCTTCAAAATCATTTTCTTCAGCAACTTCCGTTTGATCAACTTCATCGTAATCTGTTTCTAATTCTTCGGTATTTGAAAGTATGTCTTCTTCTAATGCAGGATTTAATTCAAGTTCTTCTTTAATTTTTTGTTCCAGAACAACAGTAGGTAGTTGCAACAATTTCATGACCTGAATTTGTTGCGGAGATAGTTTTTGTAATAGCTTTAAATATTGAGATTGCCTTAATGCCATAAGTATTTTTTAGAATTACAAAAAGGTATCAGAAAGTAAAACTTATTAATAATTATAATATGGAGATATCATCCAATACACTACAACTCCTGTAATGGTTACGTATAACCAAATAGGATAACTAAAGCGTGTTATTTTTTTGTGCTTAACTCTATCATCTTTTAATGCAAAATAAAATGATAATAAAATCATAGGTAAAACGATAACAGCTAAAAAGATGTGACTTAATAAAATCATTAAATAAATGCCCCTCGTTCCTATGACTGCAGATAGCTCATTTGGTTCCAAGCCATTCATGTGATTTGTATCGCCGTAAATGGTATCT
>CANLAV010000199.1 GCA_947487905.1 Bacteroidota bacterium
ATGGATTTGTAGAGGTGAAGTGTATGAAAAAGTTGATCTGTTTCCTACTCAACAAGGAACAAATGCCTCATCAATGGCCTCTTCTACTTCCGGTTCTGGAGCTCAAAATAGAGATAACAAACGTAACTCTGGTGGTAAAGATAACCGTAGAGAAAAAAGAAAGAAAAAGTAATAAAATATATTAAGTTTAGTTAGTTTTTTATTTTTATTTTACTATCTTTGCATCCGCTTTAGATAAGACTTGTTCTTATTGCCAATAATGATTATACATATTTTTGAATACTGAACATCTTTCAAATAATGTTACAACCTAAAAGAACGAAATACCGCAAACAACAAAAAGGCAAGATTAAAGGTGTTGCTCAACGCGGTGCAATAATATCACATGGAACATTTGGACTTAAATCTCTTGATGAGGGAATGTTAACCAATAGACAAATTGAATCTGCTCGTATTGCTATGACTCGTTTTATGAAACGTGAAGGTAAAGTTTGGATTCGTATTTTCCCTGACAAACCTATAACTAAGAAACCACAGGAAGTTAGGATGGGTAAAGGTAAAGGTGGTTTATCACATTATGTAGCGGTTATCCACCCTGGTAGAATTATGTTCGAAATTGATGGTGTTAAGCGTGTAGTTGCTGAAGAAGCTTTAAGACTGGCTGCACAAAAATTACCAGTTCAAACAAAATTTATTGTACGTAACGATTACGTTGAATTATAAACATAGTAATTACAATGAATAATAAAGATATCAAACAATTGTCATTAGCTGATTTAGAAATTGAACTCACTAATGCTGAGTTATCTTCTCAGGATTTACGTTATAACCATAGCGTTGCTGTCCTTGAAAATACTCAAATCCTGAAAAATGCTAGAAAGACAGTTGCCAGAATTAAGACTGAATTAAGATCTCGCGAGCTTCAAAATTCTACAGATTTACAACGTGATAAAATATTATCACGCAGGAAAAAAGAAAGAAAAAAATAGTGTTGTATTTTTAAAAACTATCTAATGGCAACAGAAGTAACGCGCAAACTGCGCAAACAACGTGTTGGGATTGTAACAAGTGATAAAATGGATAAGACTATCACTATCTCCGTAGAACGTAGAGTGAAACATCCTATTTATGGTAAATTTGTTAAATCTACTAAAAGGTTTAAAGCTCACGATGAGAGTAATGATTGTAAACAAGGTGATACAGTCCGTATTATGGAAACTCGTCCTCTAAGCAAAACTAAACGTTGGAGATTAGTAGAAATTATTGAACGCGCCAAATAATTTAATACAAAAAAATGATACAAGCAGAAAGTAGACTTAATGTCGCAGACAATACCGGAGCAAAAGAAGTGCTATGTATTAAAGTACTTGGTGGTACTCGTAAGAGATATGCTTCCGTAGGAGATATTATTGTTGTTACAGTTAAAGATTCTAGTCCAGGTGGTAATGCTAAAAAGGGCATGGTTTCTAAAGCTGTAATTGTAAGAACTCGTAAAGAGATTAGAAGACCAGATGGTTCATACATTAGATTTGATGATAATGCAGTTGTTCTACTAAATGCAGCTGAAGAGCCTCGTGGTACACGTATTTTTGGTCCTGTGGCTAGAGAATTACGTGAACGTAACTTTATGAGAATTGTTTCACTTGCACCCGAAGTACTATAATACTATGGCAAATAAAAAAGATATCAAAAACGTAAAACTTCATGTTAAAGCAGGTGATACTGTTTTAATCATTGCTGGTGATCAGAAAGGGGAGAAAGGTAAAATTGTAAAAGTCTTTCCAACTGAAAATAAAGCTATTGTTGAAGGTTTTAATATGGTTAAACGTCACGTTAAACCAAATGCTCAAGTTCCTGGCGGGATTGTTGAGAAAGAGGCACCTATTCACTTATCTAATCTCATGTTAATTGATAACAGTGGTGAAGCTTCAAGAACTTCTCGTCAAGTATTAAATGGTAAAAAAGTAAGAGTATCTAAGAAAACTAAAGAGGTAATCGAGTAATGAATATTCAAAATAGACTAAAAGCGAAATACCAACAGGAAGTTGTTAAGAAACTTATGGAAAAATTCCAATATAGTTCAGTAATGCAAGTACCTAAATTGGAAAAAATCAGTGTTAGCCAAGGAATTGGTTTGGCTTCTTCTGATAAGAAATTAACAGATACAGCTGTTGAAGAACTATCTTTAATAACTGGTCAAAGAGCTGTTAAAACTAAGGCCAAGAAATCAATAGCTAATTTTAAGTTACGTGAAGGTATGCCAATTGGCGCTCGTGTTACACTTAGAAATGATAGAATGTTTGAATTTCTTGACAGGTTAATTAATGTTGCTCTTCCTCGTGTTAGAGACTTCCGTGGTATTAACCCTAAAAGTTTTGATGGAAGAGGAAATTATACAATTGGAATTACCGAACAAATAATTTTCCCTGAAATTGATCTGGATAAAATTCCTAGAATCACAGGAATGGATATAACTTTTGTAACGAGCGCAAAAACTGATGCTGAAGCATTAGAATTATTAACACTAATGGGTATGCCCTTTAAACAAGATTAATATATGGCACGCAAATCAGTAATAGCAAGAGAACACAAAAGAGAGCGTTTAGTAGAGAAATATGCTAAATTACGTTTAAAGCTAAAAGAAGCTGGTCAATGGGATGAGTTAGATAAACTTCCAAAAAATTCAGCTAAAGTACGTTTACATAATCGTTGTAAGCTTACTGGTCGTCCAAAAGGTTATATGCGTCAGTTTGGTGTTTGTAGAAATCAATTTCGTGATCTTGCTCTAGCAGGTAAAATACCTGGTGTAACAAAAGCAAGTTGGTAATATTTTTTTTTAATCAGCTAACAATTCCTACTGGATAATTTTAGCGATAAATTTTTAAAATGGCAGTAACAGATCCTATTGCGGATTACTTAACAAGAATTCGTAATGCACAAATGGCCGGTCATCATATTGTTGACATTCCGGCATCTAACCTTAAAAAAAGAATTACTGAGATTCTTTACAATCAAGGTTATATTTTGAAGTATAAGTTTGATGAAACAGACAACAAACAGGGTTCTATTAAAATCGCTATCAAATATGTTGATTCTACTAGATTACCTGTTATTAGAAAAATGACAAGAATAAGCCGCCC
>CANLAV010000200.1 GCA_947487905.1 Bacteroidota bacterium
AACAAAGCGTTGGAGAATTAACTGAAATGATTGGGATAGGATTAACGGATATAGTTCTTACTGCTGTATTGGTACAACCTAACGCACTGCTCCCTATTACTGTATAGGTGCTGGTTACGGTGGGGGAAACAATACTACTTCCACTCGAGTATGTGTAAGTACTGGCTCCTGTTGGAATAAATGTAAAGGAATTCCCTGAGCAAATAGCGCCACTATTTACAGTTAAGGTTGGAGTTGGATTTATACTCACTGTGCAGATGGCTGAATTTGTGCATCCAGCCAAACTTGTACCTGTAATAGTATAGTTTGTTGTTATGGTTGGGTTCACAATTGGTGATACACTAGAAAAACTGTAAGATACGGCACCAGTTGGATTAATGGTGTATGTTCTATTTGGACAAACAGAACCATTATTTGGAATTATAATCGGTTTTGGAATTACGCTTACTGAAGAAATAGCCGTATTTGTACAACCATTTATATTTACACCTGTAACTGTGTAACTCGAACTAACAATTGGACTAATTAAATTTATACCACTAGAATAAGTATAAGATAAAGCTCCGGAAGGTGTCAAAGTATATGAATTTCCTGAACATATTGTACCACTATTAACTGTTACGATGGGTAAAGTATTTTCCACAACAACAACCACTGCTATGTCTGGCAAACAGGAGCCTGAACCAGGCACTGAGTAGGTATAACTTCCTGGAGAGGCTAAGATCGGATTATATCCACCAAGATTACCTCCAGTTAAGGATGATGGTCCAGACCATGTTCCTGAAGTTGAAACACCTGCACCTAATAAACTAAATAAATTTGTAGATGGTCCATTCGCACATATTGTTAACGTGTTATCATTGCCTGCAAACGGGCCGGGTCCAACATTTATGCATCTTACTGTATTATAGGTACAACTAAAATTATCGACAGCAGTTAATGTGTAACAATACGTTCCCGTCGTAGTGGGCTGAATAGTGGCATTATTTCCGGAAGTGGAAATTATATTTGGACCAGACCACACTTGTGAAACTATATTTGGGGTAAAGGATGCAGTAGTAGCTGGAATAACATTAAAATTTATATCCCATCCAAAAATATAACCATCATCCATTGCCAAATTATCAGTTACTTTTATACACCATGAACCATTTAATGGACAACCAACTAAACTTGAAAAATTACCGTTAGGCGCATAAGTTCCTGGAGCAATGGATGACCAAGCGGGAACACCAGCTGTGACAGTGGGTCCAGATATTAAATTCGTAGGAGCGCCCATTGCAAAACAATAATTAAATCCTGTTCCTGGCCCAACCCCAGTAGCAAGCGGGGAACCTAAATAGGTATACCCACCACCTGACAAATAAGTTAATAATGGGACAGTGGTTCCATTTGGACAAACAATCTCAATTTGTAAATCGCCTAAATAAGAATGTTCCATATTTAAACAAATGTTTTGAATATTAGAAGCTGAGGTAACTAACTGCCCTGAAGAATAACAATTTACATTGATGCATGTTGAATATGAAACGCCAGTTCCGTCTGGTAAAAAAGTGGTTCCAGATATGGGAGGTGTACAATTAACACTAAATGGAGTTGGTGTTACTGACCCTATTAGAGTAGCTGTTTGGCCAAGACAAATAGAGGAGGAAGAAATAGAGGTTGCAGAAAATGATGGAGTTGTAGATACTTGAACGATGACATTTGTTTTATTATAATTGATACATCCTGCCTTAACTATATTTAAATCAACGTAGTAAATACCTGGCGATGAAAAAGCATGTGAGGCACTCGTACTTGAACTTGCTGGACTAGATGACCCGTCACCAAAGTTCCAACTATAAGTAGCACCCAAGCTAGAACCAGAACTAAAAGTGCCACTCCCATTAAACGTAACTGATGAACCTTGACAAATTCTAATAATACCACCTGCACCTGCTAATGGAGAAGTGCTCACTAAATTAGCATTTATAGTTTCGCAAGGGGAAATACAAGAAATTAAAGCAGCCCAACCTGCTTGATTAACAGAGCCGTCCGAAGTAAATCGGAATGTTAAACAACCAGACGTATTTCCCGTTGTTGCCTGAACCAAACCTGGGGCAACTGCACCAGAATAAACACCCATACTAGGTGAGCCTGTTGTTGGACCATCGTATATGTATAAAAAATCCCATCCATTTTCCACAGCAAAAGCTGTAAACTGCGCTCTCACCTTATTACCAACAATACTTGGGCATATCGTAAGTGTGCGCGATTGATTAGCTCCATAATTACCTGTACTACCACCCGAATCATAAAAATTACCTGAACACATAGATGTAGTATTATTACCCCCTGGCATATTTATGGTTTGAGCAAAAGAAAACCAAGTTAGAATAACAAATAGGACCGTAAAAAAAACTTTCATCATTATTAAATTAAAATTAATATCAAGTCCAAAAAAACTGGCTTTAAAAAATTACTGACTTTTAATCACAATAAGATAATCGGTATTATCTATTCTATAAAAAAAGCTAGCATTTGAAAAAAAATTTAAATCATATTTCAATACATTAAATGTTGAAGCATCAAAAAACGCATCTCTCTTTAAATTTGGATTATGCTTATTTAACAAGCCTACACTTGATAATTTAGGATATTTATCTTTAAAAGAATTAGGCGAAATAATGATAGATACTCTATTTTGTAATAAGTCATTCAATTTTATTAAACGCTCTGGATCGTTTTTAAAAATTTGTTCGCACTCATTTCCGTAAACTTCTCTTATTCGAATATCAATGTCTTGAGCATTTAATTTAACAAATATTAATACAAAAGAAATAATAAATATTATTTTCATAATTACAAATTTAATGTTTAATGAAAATATAAATAATATTTAAAAATCCAAATATTTTAACTCATTATTGTGCGTACTTCAAAAAGTATTTTGAGTTAGGGAATTATCCATTTCATTAAAAAAATTACTTAACGCGAGACAATAAAGTCAAATGGCCTGTTTTAGTAATCTCCTTTCCTCCTATGGTTTGGGCTACTACATAAAAAACATAAACACCTTGCTCACATATTTTTCCTTTACATTTCCCATCCCATCCTAATACA
>CANLAV010000201.1 GCA_947487905.1 Bacteroidota bacterium
CTAAAATTCTAGTAAAAAATTCAACATCTGTTAAAGTTGGTTCTTCCCAAATAATATGTTCAGTATTTTTACAAACATTCATAACACTATTTCTATGGTGTGGGTTAGTTTCACATCTAAAATTTGAATAAATAAACTCATTTGGTTTTTTATCTATATAATTTAAAAAAAAACTTTCTTTTGTTTTACCTCTATCATATCCAACACCATGTTCGGGTCGTATAGCCGGTTCAAAATTTTCAATACCTAACGGAATTGGAATTATTTTTGGGTGTTCAACAATTACATTTGTTGCAAACCACGCTTTAATATTACTTGGCATTCTCTCAAGATGAAAATCGGTAATTGTATAATCCGAATTTCCTGAAATTAATATTACATCATTGTTTAATTGTTCAATAGTTTTGAAATCATCCATCAAATAATCCGTCTTAGTAAAAAAAATATTTTTACCGTCATGTAATTTTGATAATTTGTTTAATTGAAAAACATTTATTTTTTTTAAATTTTTCATTCTGTTTTAATATATTTTAGTAAATTTATTTAATCCAATACTATCGTAATAGTCGTCACACGCTCTTACATACCAATGCAAGTAAAAGTTTGGTTTTTTAAAATTAAATGAGTTAATCAAATCTTTCATTCCTGTTTGCATACTATGAACTTCAGTTGCATTTTCAATAATTTTTAACATGTCAAACATTAAAAATCTTTTATCATTCACAATAATTTTTAGGTCAGATTTTAATTTATCTCTATTAATTTCAAACCCTCTTTCCTTGTCGTCGTGAACGTAAATATAAGGTTCATTATTTGGGTTTAATTCATTATAAACCTCGTTTTCTTTTTTGTTATTTCTTTCAAATTTAAATTTGGAAAATCTATACTCAAATGGTAAGTTAACTGTGTTATAAAACCATTCATCAAATGTTTTTGTAGTATTAAACCCTGGTTTATTAAACCCAACAACAATCAAATCTGAATTTATATTATTTTGGTTTATGTAATTAAGAATATCTGAATCTTCCCCAATTGGTAGTACAATTATTTTTTCATTGTCTCTATACATATATTTAACATTTGTTGAATAATGTGGTTTACAAAAAACAGTTACGTCCCCATATATTTCTTGATAATGTCTAACAATACCATTACAAATTATATGGTCTCCTAATCCTAAGTGATGATAAATATATTTCATTTAATTATAATGGAACATTAGTTCCTATTCTGTAAATATAAAGTTTATCTTGTAGTTGATGAAAAATAAAATTATTTGACATACCCCTTTTCCATAAGTCCCAATCTTCCAATCCTTCTAAAACCGCTTTTTTATAATTCATCTTTTAAAAATTGTAAAATTGGTTCAATTTGTTGTTTATTTTCATTAGTACTTGTGACAATTCTATCAAACATTTTCTTCTATTATTTTTAGAATTTGTTTAGCTCTTTGAAAATAAGTGTGGTTTTCTTTGACAAATTCATAACCTTGATTCTCAATCAATTTTCTTTCATTTTCATTATCTAAATAATATTTTATTTTTTCAATTAATTCATCGTTATTTTTATAAACAACTAAATGTTTATCAATCTCAAATAATTCGTTAATACCTGGTGTTGGGTTTGTTATCAAAAACGTTTTACATCCTAAAGTCTCAAACGTTCTAAAATTAATATCATCAGATAAATTTCTATTAAAATGAATTTTATATGAGTTAATAGTCTTAACCATTTTTTGTCCCAAAACAAAAGTATCGTTTTTAAAATTAAAATTATTTGATAATAAATTTAAATGTGATTGTCTATTTAAAATAGAACCACAAAACCCAACATCATTAATTTTTTCAATTTCATTAATGGGGTAAATTAAATCATCAGGATACGCATTTGGTAAATAAATTGTTTTACGACTACCGAATAATTTTCCGTGATTATATACCGCATAAAGTACAATATCAATATTATGGTTTTTTGCTGTGTTAAAATGTGCTGTAGGTACACAATGAGAATCAATAGACCAAAACAATTTTAATTTTTTTTCATTTGATAAATCGGGTACCCACCCACCTGTTTCATAATTTTCTAATAAAAAAATAACATCACAATCTTTAGATATTTCATTGTAATGGGTATTAAAATTTTCATGGTTTAACCCCCATACGACGCTATCAATCCCTAATTTTTGAAATCCCCTATGAAAATTTTTAGCCTCTCTAAATTCTTTATTTGGTTCATTTCTTCCGGCTTCTTGTATTATCAGTATTTTCATAGTATTAATGTATAATATTTGGGATGTCTTTGATTGTGTTCATCAAAAACATCACCAACAAATTTTTTATTGAGTTCATTTCTTTCATCTTCTTGTATTTTTATAAAATTTTTTTTACAAATTTTAACGCAGATTCAATGACTTGATGCATGTCATAATATTTGTATTCAGATAACCTACCGCCAAAATAAATGTTTTTCTCTTTTTCTGATAATTTTTGATATTTTTTATATTTTAAATTATTAATATCATCATTTACTGGATACATAGGTTCTGAATTGTTAACGCTATATTCTGTTGGATATTCTTTTGTAATCCAAGTTACATCTGATTCGGAAAATTCAAAATGTTTGTGTTCTACAATTCTTGTAAATTCAACATCTTTTCCTGTATAATTCATCATTGCGGTACCTTGATAATCACTAATATTATGTTTTTCGTGTATAAATGATGTGGTTTTATATTCTAACTCGCCAAAAATATAATTATAAAATTTATCAATGGGTCCTGTATATATTAATTTTTTATACTTTGGTAAATCATCTTTAAAAAAATCAACACCTAATTTAACATCAATACCATTTAATAACTTTTCAAAAATTTGAGTGTATCCACCAATAGGTATTCCTTGATATTTGTCATTAAAATAGTTGTTATCATATGTAAATCTAACAGGTAATCGTTTTATAATTGATGGAGGTAATTCAGTACATGATTTTCTCCATTGTTTTTCCGTATACCCTTTAATTAATTTTTCATAAATTTCTTTACCAACTAATTTAATTGATTGTTCTTCTAAATTTTTAGGTTC
>CANLAV010000202.1 GCA_947487905.1 Bacteroidota bacterium
AGAAATGGAAAAATGATTTTTCTGTTCTGGATGAAAATGGAACAAGTTATGTAGATAAAGAATATACCAAAGCTTACTTACGCCATTTGTTAATTTGCAACGAATATTTAGCTGCTCAAATAGCAAGTATTCATAATCTTGCCTTTTATTTATGGCTTGTAACGGAAGCTCGAAATCAAATTATGGTAGGAACATTTTATGATTGGAAAAATAAAATGGTAATACAAATGGCTCAACGATTATAATGACCATGATTAAATAACCAATCAGGAAGGCAAGCCAATCATGTTAAAGATATTAGATAAATATATTTTAAAAAAGTTTTTAGGAACTTTCGTATTCTCTATATCTTTAATTCTTGCCATTTTTATTGTATTTGATATTTCTGAAAAATTACAAGATTTTATAGCTGGCCATGTTCCTTTAAAAGAAATTGTGTTTGATCATTATCTTAACTTTTTACCCTATTACGGCAATTTATTTAGTCCATTATTCACTTTTATTTCAGTTATTTTTTTTACGTCTAAAATGGCAAACAATACTGAATTTGTGGCTATTTTTTCGAGCGGCACAAGTTTTAAACGTGTATTAAGACCATACATGATTGGCGCAGCTATCATTACATTTACATCATTAGTGTTAAGTCATTTTGTAATTCCTTTGGCCAATAAAACAAGGTTCGAATTTGAAGATAAATACATCAATACGAGTTATCATACGGATGAAATTAATATTCATAAGCAAATAGCACCCAATACTATTTTATACTTGTCAAATTATGATAATTCGTCTAATTCTTCTAGTCAAATTTCAATCGAAAAAATAGTTAATAATCGCCAAACGTTTATGCTTAAGGCTGAAAATATGAGTTGGGATAGTATAAAAAAAATATGGAAATTAGAAAATGTATTTGAACGAAATTTGATTTTTACGCAATCAGATTCTTTAAAAACGAAGCGTAAGTTTTTATATACCGAAACGCACAAGTTTTCCCCAAGTAAAGAACTTAAAATCGATTTTACACCAAAAGATATGATTCGTTTTCAAAGTAAAATTGAGGTTTTACCTTACTTTGAGTTAAAACAATTCATCCTAAAAGAAAAACAAAAAGGCTCCAGTCGTATTGAATATTTTGAGGTAGAAATGTATAAGCGAACTGCTTTTCCTTTTGCTACGTTTATTCTCACAATTATAGCTGTGTCTTTATCTTCCCGAAAAATAAGAGGTGGTGTTGGCTTGCAAATTGCTCTTGGTTTAGTATTAAGTTGTATTTACATTCTTTTTATGCACATATCAACGACTTTTGCCACGTCAGGCTTAGCACAACCGCTTATTGCTGTTTGGATCCCTAATTTTATTTTTTCATTTATAGCATTTTATTTATTTAAAAAAGCACAACAATAATGATTACAGCCATTAAAAATTATTTCAATTTACATCCATTACGCTCAGCTATTTTCTTAGGTTTATTTGTTCGATTAGTAGCAACTATTTTTTCTAAAGGATTTGGTTTTTTTGACGATCATTTTTTAGTGATTGAAGCAGCGCAGTCATGGGTAGACGGAACAGATTATAATAACTGGCTTCCTTCCGATACCGATCCTACAAGGCAACCGCAAGGACATCCTTTTTTTTATGTAGGAATTCATTATTTTATTTTGAAATTTTTAACGATGTGTGGGTTAACAGACCCGCAAGGAAAAATGTACGTTATTCGATTTTTACACGCATTATGGTCGATGTTAATTGTGTATTATGGCTTTAAAATTGCATTTAAAAAATCTAATTTAAAAGTAGCCTCTTGGGTTGGTATAGCATTAGCATTATATTGGTTTACACCTTTTCTAAGTGTTCGTAATTTAGTAGAAACTGCGTGTATACCACCTATGATAATAGCTACTTGGCTTGCTATTAAAAACAACGAAAAAACTTCAAATTTAGATGCTTTTTTTATCGGAGCATTATTAGCAATTTCATTTTCGCTTAGATTTCAAACATCTATTTTTGCAGCAGGTTTCGGTTTAGCCTTATTGTTATTAAAGACGCCATTAAAAACATTGCTTGTCATTTTAGTTGGATTTGTTTCCATTGTAACCATAACGCAAGGAGTTGGTGATATTTATTTTTGGAAAAAACCATTTGTCGAATTTTTAGCTTATGTTCAATACAACATTGATAACGCCAACAATTACGGTGTTGATGTTTGGCATATGTACATTTCTATAGTTTTAGGATTATTAATACCTCCTTTAAGTATCTTAGTTTTTATGGGTTATTTTAAAAATTGGAAAAAGCAACCCATTTTATTTTGGCCAACATTTTTGTTTTTTGCCTTTCACACTTACTTCCCTAATAAACAAGAGCGGTTTATTTTACCTGTTATCCCTTTCATAATCATTTTAGGTTTTATTGGGGCTTATCAAATAATAGTGAAGTACAATTGGGAAAGCAAAAAATGGTTAAAAAATGTATTTATTTTTTGTTGTACCTTAAATTTTATATTACTACCAGCTCTTACTTTATCCTATTCTAAACGGAATAGAGTGGAGGCTATGTGTTATATCGCCAGTAAAAAAGATTGCGTTAGAATTATTGTAGAAGATTCGAATTTAGATGATTTCACGATGCCCCCGCAATATTATTTACAAAATTGGACTTCTGTTTACGGTATAACTAAAAAGTTTACACCCGATAGCATGCTGATTCACTACAGTAAGTTAAGTTTGAAAGAAAGACCTAATTATGTTGTCTTTATGCAGGCAGAACATATTAATGAGCGCGTTGACTCACTGAGAAAACGATTTCCATCATTAAAATATGTAACAACTATTGAACCCAGTTTCATAGACAAGACGATGCATTATTTAAATCCAGTCAACGACAATCAGACGACTTATATCTACTCGATAGAACAATAATTTTTTTTGAATAAAAAAAGCAAGAAAAAGTAGCAATTAAAGAAAAAAGTGTTATTTTTGCACCCCCGTTATTTGAATAAGAGATAGTTTTAGGATTTAAATAAAAGTTATTTTTTTCTTTAAAAGTTTTGGCGGA
>CANLAV010000203.1 GCA_947487905.1 Bacteroidota bacterium
AATTCTCAATAAGAACAAGTTAGTTTCGGTAATAAAACCTGAATTATTTTTATACAATAAATCTAGATTATTAATGATATCAATCACTAATTTCCTTTTTTCATTTATCGGCATCAAAAAATAACTCAAATAATTAAGTGTTACAATTATAAAAGGTAAAAAATGTAACAAATCAAGGGCCTTAATTTTCTTTTCATTATAAAGAACTGCCCTTGTATATAAATAACCCAAAGGAGGAATTAGAAAGGCTAGAGGAGCAGCTGTTTTAATTAAATAAGGTACTTCAATAATTAATGCATAATATAAAAGCAAATAAATTAAGACATTCCAAGATAGAAAAATAATAAAAATTGATAGTAAATAATCTGAATAAGACTTCAGTGCGTCTTTTTTAATAATGAGAATGTAAATAGTTAATAACGCACTAAACAAACTGCCTATAAGAAATATTTGAAACATATACTAAATACTATTGTTTTACTTTTTCCAGCATAAATTGCTGCTTGAGTTTTAAAGAAGACTAGAGGATGATTTGCAAGATTTAGAATATAAATATTTAAAAAAGAGTATTTAAGCGTAAAGAAAACACCGCCTTCAGTCAGCTTATTTTATTACCTTTTGAATATCCGCATCTCCTTCCAAATTATTCATTTGGATCATAATATCATCATATCGATTCAAAACTTTTTTACTAATTGGTTTTACAGTATACAATTTAGGATTGGGTAAAGATGCGGCTATTTTAGCAGCATCAGTTCTAGAAATGTTTTTAGCAGATTTTTTAAAATATGCTTTAGATGCCGCTTCGATTCCGAAAATTCCCTCTCCCATTTCGGCGACATTTAAATAGGTTTCCAAAATGCGCTCCTTACTCCATAAAATCTCTATCATAAAGGTGAAATACACTTCCAGTCCTTTTCTAAAAAAACCTCCTCCTTGCCATAAAAAAACATTTTTTGCAACCTGTTGACTAATCGTACTCGCTCCCCTCCTTCTATTAGGATGTTTTTTATTGTATTGAACGGCCTTCTCAATCGCCTTTAAATCAAAACCATTATGCTCAGGAAATAACTGGTCCTCACTCGCCATTACTGCAAGCTTTATATTTGAACTCATTTGATCATAGCTTACATAATCTCTTTTTAGTCCATAACCCTGCACAAGGCTTACGGCCTGTGTAATCGTTATCGGCGGATTAATCCACTTACAAAATAAAATATAAAAAAGTTGAAAAAAGAAAAGGTATAGAATTGCTTTTTTTATACCTCGCCAAGCTTTTTGCATGCTGATGACAATTGGATTTGAAATAAAATTAATTAGCGTTTGATATTATCTGCCAGCTTTAAATATTCTAAAGAATATTTTTTCCCAATCACCATATTATTACTATTCACCTTTGATAAAACATAGCCTATAGCTGTTAAAGAAACCGATGCGCCCATCAATGCGGGACTAAATTTTTCTCGATCAACTAAAAAAACCACTCCTCCTGCAAGCGTTAATATGGCACCTCCGCCCAGTAAACTTCCAGCACTAGCGCTCAAATCAAAACCACGCTTCGGTTTATTGATTGACTTTATTTGATTATAATGATATTGGTAATTATAGGTGGTAAGCGTGTCCAATACAAACACGCCCATCATAGTTGGAGTTTGACGTACTACAAATTGTTTCAAAAATAAGGTGTCTCTGTTGATGTGCGTTATATACGCATGTAAAGAAACCCCGGTAGTGGTAACCATCTCTATGTCAGTTCCTGCATAATAACGGCTAATTGTTTTCTTCCTTTTTTTCAACAAAACAACATCAGAAGATTGCCCGAAACTTTCATAGCCTATTAATAAAAATAAAATAAAAAATATCCGGCTCATGGAGTAAAATATAGAGAGGAAAGATAAAACAAACTAATGGTTTAATTTTTAATTTGTTACAGAATATAAAACGCCCAAGAAAAGGGCAATCCCAAAAATCAACAAAAGCAATCCAGAAATTTTATTAATTAGAACAATATTTCTATGCGTCAGCTTTTTACTTAGCTTTCCCGCCAAAAGAACTTTTCCTAGGTCGGCACCAAAATTAACCAAGATACAGGTGGAAAAAATAACGATTCGATCCGTTACCGAATTGGCAATAGCCAGAGTAGTAGCGGTTGTAAGCCAAAAGGCTATGACTGCTGGATTAAGAATATTAATAAAAAAACCAGCTATTATTAATCTTGCATGGGTACTACCCGAAACTCGAATAGCGGATTCTTCTGCACTTCGTTGCTTGATTGTTTTTAAAAAAAGATAAAAAATACCCATTCCAACTAAAAACAAACTGCCGAATATACCTATCGCTTTTTTAAAATGTAACAAACTGGTTACCACCTCAGAAAATACATTACTAAGCACTACAATTAACAAGTCGCTCAACCAAATACCGGCTATAAAACTAAAGCCACCAGTACGGCCATTAACTATGCTTTGTTTGATGACAGTAAAAACAAGGGGGCCAACCGAAAAGACCAATAATAAACTAATTGCTAACCCCTTTAAAACAGCCTCCATCATTTCTCTTTAAATTAAATTTTGATCTGTTGGTAGGTTGTTACAATCATTAAAGGAAAATAGTAGAATTACTTCTTTTTAAAAATTTGGACGGTACTGCAGGGCTCCCCATACATGATGCTTTTAGCAATGGGGCGCAGTAATTTGGTCGCTTCAAGATAAGCAGATTCACCCACGGGTAATTCACCACAACCTTTTATTACAACTCTTTTATCTGTATAATCAGCCAAATTAATTTGACCAATATTTTTCATTAACAATTGATTCGTTACTTCTTCCACGGTTCCAAAAGCTACATCTGAAGCTATCGGCTGCAAATAACTGGCTACCAACATATATGCCCAAATTGGAATAACTGCATCAGCACTACAAGTTACTGCCACTGATTTATTTGTATATTGATTAAGGTCTATTGTTTTAAGCGCTTCTCTAAATTCTTTCTCTTTCAAAATCAAGCCCATAAATAAATAATCCTTCATATCAAACA
>CANLAV010000204.1 GCA_947487905.1 Bacteroidota bacterium
AATTCAAATTTAGCAATTAACACAGATGAAAAAGGATATTATAAAATTAGTAACATTCCTATTGGTACTTATGAATTAGTTGCAACATTAATTGGATATGAAAATCAAAAAAAAATATTTTCGATTACTGAGTTGAACTCAAACTTAGTAGTTAATTTCAATTTAAAAGATTTAGATAACCAACTAGAAGAAATTGTTATTTCTGGCACTTTAAAAGAAGTAAGTAAATTAGAAAGTCCTGTACCAATAGAAGTTTATTCAGAAAATTTTTTTAAAGCAACCCCAGTTTGCAGTGTGTTTGAAGGTTTACAAAATATAAATGGTGTTCGACCTCAGTTAAATTGTAACATTTGTAGCACTGGAGATATTCACATAAACGGTTTGGAAGGGCCATATACAATGATTTTAGTTGACGGTATGCCGATAGTCAGTGGTCTCTCAACAGTTTATGGATTAAGTGGAATTCCTCAGTCCTTAATCGATAGAGTTGAAGTTGTAAAAGGGCCAGCGTCAACATTATATGGTTCGGAAGCAGTAGGAGGTTTAATTAATATTATTACAAAAAAGCCAAGCATAGCGCATCTTTTTTCGGCAGATGTTTTTGCCAATACTTGGGGAGAGGTAAATACAGATTTAGCAGGGAAATTTAAAATAGGCAAAAAAGCAAATTCATTTGTTGGTATAAATTATTTCAATTATAGTAATCCAATAGATAATAATAATGATGGATTTACAGACGTGACTTTACAAAATAGAATTTCCGTTTTTAATAAATGGAGTATAGAAAGAAAAGATAATCGTTTATTTAATATAGCTGCAAGATATGTTTATGAGGACAGGTGGGGAGGAGATATTCGCTGGAACAAGTCATTTAGAGGGGGTGATAGTATTTATGGTGAAAATATATACACTAACAGATGGGAAACTTTTGGGACTTACCAGCTGCCATTAAGAGAAAAAATACTCTTTCAGTTTAGCGTAAATGAACATAATCAAAATTCGGTTTACGGAAAAACTATTTATCTGGCACAACAAAATATTGGTTTTGGTCAATTTACTTGGAACAAAGAATTGGGGAATAAAAATGACCTTTTAATCGGAACAGCTGTGCGTTACACCTATTATGATGATAATACGCCTGCTACTGCTAGCTTTGATACAATTAATATTCCAACTAATAAACCATCAATTACATACTTACCTGGTGTTTTTGTACAAGATGAAATCACGCTTAATGAATGTAATAAATTCTTAATCGGTATACGTTATGATTATAATAGTATTCATGGTCATATTTTTACACCTCGTTTAAATTATAAATTAAATTCAAAAAATAAAAAACATATATTGAGAGTAAGTGCTGGCAATGGCTATAGAGTTGCTAATGTTTTCACTGAAGATCATGCTGCACTTACAGGTTCAAGAAACGTTGTTTTTTTAGCAGAATTAAAACCAGAAACTTCTTATAACGGAAACATTAATTTTGTAAAGAAAGTTTTCACGAAAAACAATACGGTACTAGGTTTCGACGCTACGGCATTTTATACTTATTTTTCAAATAAAATATTTGCTGATTATACAACAGATCCAAATAAAATCATTTATGATAATTTGAAAGGATATGCAGTTTCGCAAGGTGTATCCTTAAATTTAGATATTGCTTTTAATAATGGATTAAAAATTTTAGTTGGTTCCACATTAATGGATGTATCACAAACTAATAATGGAATTAATATCCGACAACTTTTAACTGAACGTTATACTGCTGTTTGGAATATTGGTTATACTATAAAAAAAATAGATGTAAGCATAGATTATACAGGTAATTTATATGGGCCAATGAAATTGCCTTTGCTAGGTAGTTTAGATCCTCGTCCTGAGTATTCGCTGGCATGGAGTTTGCAAAATATTCAAATAACAAAAAAAATTAAAAGGATTATAGAAATTTATAGCGGAGTAAAAAACTTTCTAAATTGGACACCTAATAAAAAAAATAGATTTATTATTGCTAGGAGCCAAGATCCGTTTGATAAGCAAGTAACTTTTGATACTAATGGGCAAGCAATTGCCACTCCCGATAATCCATATGCATTAACTTTTGATCCAAGCTACGTTTACGGACCTAATCAAGGAATTCGTATATTTTTCGGAATTCGTTTGATGATTAAATAAATATTAAAAATAAATATCTAACATAAATATATTTTAAACTATATTTGTCATGTAATGGTTTTTGGGTAATTCCAAAATTAAGAGGGAATAAGGTGAAAATCCTTAACTGTCGCGCAACTGTAAGCACTAAACGTTTTTACAACGAGCCATTGTTTATTTTCTGTAAATAAACGAGAAGGCGTAAAAATTAAAGTACAAGTCAGGAGACCTGCCAATATGATAACACGCTAACCTTCGCGAAATGAGGTTGTGAAACATGCAGGATAAACGAAAATTTACATATCGTAAACAGGTGAATATTTATTTAATAACTATTCATTCTCTTATAGTGGCAACAAATGCCCGCTATAGTTTACTATTCTTATTTTGTGTGTTATGCTTTACAAACGTTGAGGCACAAAGAAATGATTCTATAATTTTAAAAACTCTAGACTTAACAGAAATTACTATTTTCTATTCTAAAGAAAACAGGATGCAATACAACAAGAAAAAAGTTGTGATAGATAGTAATGCTTTACAAATGAATTCGATGAACACATTATCCGAATTGTTATCAAACGAATCAGGCGTTCACATTAAATCTTATGGTAATAACAATATTGCGACAACGAGCATGAGAGGTGGAAACGCAAACCACACCGCCGTTTTATGGAACGGACTTTCTATTCAAAACCCAATGCTTGGACAAGTAGATTTAAGTTTAATTCAATCGCATTTATTTGATCAATTTACCTTAGAATATGGCGGTGGCAGTTCCGCTTGGGGAAGTGGTGCCATTGGTGGAAGCATCCATTTGCAAAATAATATCCTATTTAATGATGGCTTTAAATCAAA
>CANLAV010000205.1 GCA_947487905.1 Bacteroidota bacterium
AATCGAAACTGGACTCAGGGGAGATTATGTAAACGAATTTGGTTTTGAATTACTTCCGCGAATTTCAACGATGCTTAAAATTAAGTCTAAGTTAACAACACGCATTGGCGGTGGCTTTGGCTATAAACCACCTACTATTTTTACAGAGGATGCCGAAAGAAGACAATTTAGAAATATCTCCCCCATTGATATAATCAATGCGAGAAACGAAAGATCAAAAGGATTGAATTGGGATATTAATTATAAAACAAAAATTGGAGATCTAGGCTTTAGCTTTAACCAACTATTTTTTTTTACCAAACTAGCACAGCCGCTCGTTTTAAACAATACAGCTGGAAATATTTTTGCTTTTAAAAATGCAAATAGTAGCTTGGACACCAAAGGAATGGAAACCAATGTAAGACTAACTTACGCCGATTTTAAATTGTTTATAGGATATACATATACCAACGCTAATACACATTTTGATAATGCAAAACAGTGGTTGCCACTTACGGCACGGCACCGTTTAAACAATGTATTGATGTATGAAATTGAAGACAAACTTAAATTGGGACTAGAAGCTTACTATTTTAGCAAACAACGTTTAAGCGATGGTAGTTTTGGAAAGTCTTACTGGATAACAGGTTTTATGGCTGAAAAACTTTGGGAAAAATATTCTGTTTTTATCAATTTTGAAAACTTTACAGACACAAGACAGTCAAAATTTGATAAAGTGTTTACAGGCACTATACAGGATCCTGTATTCAGAGATATTTATGCGCCAGTTGATGGATTTGTAATTAATGGTGGAATAAAAATACGCTTGTAATTGGCCAAAAACGCAACCCTATTTACCGATATATTATTTGTGTCTGAACCAGCAATCGTTTCGATCGATTTCATAACCTTTAAATACCGTATTTACCGGTGCGCCATGAATTAGTTGCTGGTTGAATACTGTGCGTGCTAAATAATTAAATGCGCCCATGTCACCAGTGTATTCCGTTTTGTTATTGCAATTGGCATGTTGGTGAATTGCACAAAGTTGTTGTAAAAAATTAAAAATTATTGAAGCATTACCTCCTATAATTCCACAATTGAGTAAGGTCTCATTTCCAAAAGTACTTTCATAAGCTGCATAGTCCACTATGTTTTCCCGTAAATTTTTGGAATGAGCCATCATCCAATCGTTATTCAATATTTTGGGTTCATCACCACAAAAAAGCGAAGTCGGATTTTCAATGAAAAACGAATCTGTAAATGGGTTATTTACAAGTACCACATCGGTTATATCGGTAATAAATAAGCTATTAATTTGTTGAATATGCTGGTGTAAGAAATCCCGATAAACAAAATAACGAAATACATTGGGATTATATTGGGAGTCATAATCGATTTTAATAAACGAAATGTTTTCATTTCCGAATGATTTACAGGTTTCTTCGGAGAAGTTATTATGAAAGATTAGACCTTGTAAGTTCGCGACTTTAATAGATTCGGCCCAATCCTTTACTAAATCGTAAGCGTCATCAACTAGTGTAATGTTTCGGTTAACATCGTACACGCCAGTAATGTGACAGGCCATTACTACATTTGTATTTTGAGCTAAAAGAGGAGATTCAAAAGCCATGTTTAATCGCTAATTAAATTATTTTTTTTAACGGTTGCACAAATACTATTCGGAATATTTCGATGATAAACATAGGTGCGCAAGTCTAACTTTTTTACAGAAAATAATTTAGTGGCTCTTTCGTAAAAATCAGCGTCAGCGGCAAAACCTGTTTTAAAAGCAATACTATTAAAAACTTTTTTTCGGCCAAATAAAGTTCCAAACAAGGTGACTTCATCTAAATGAATAAGTTTACTTAAGTCGTTTTTATCTGGCACATAATAGTCGTTATCATTATCAACTATTGTTTCAGAGGTTGAGCAAATTAAGTCAACATCTTTTATTTCCTGTAAACAACTGCTCAAATGATTGGGTTTATATTCGTCGTCGCTATCAATAATTGTAATGTATTCCCCAAAACTATATAAAACGCCGCGATTGATTGATTCAGATTGACCGCAATTGCTATGGCGGATATAGCTAATTTTGTCCTCGTTTTTTTCAACATAATCCATTAACAATTCCCTGTCATTTCCCTTGCTGCCATCGTCAATAATTATTAACTCAAAATTTTCAAAATCCTGTTTTAAAACCGAATCAATAGCTCGTTTCGTGTACAAAAAATTAGTATTGAAAACCGTCATTAAAACGGATACTTTCACTTGATTTAACGTAGTTATATCACGCATGTGTAATTTTGCGCAAATATAAACCTTTTCCTTTTAAGATTTTTTTCGATTGATCAAAATTAAAACAGATGGATTGTAATGTAAACTAGTCAAACGGAAACATTAAAAATTTATTTGTCATTCAAGCCTATACCAAATCCAAACATCGCTGCTACCAAAGCTAGATGAATTATCAAAACCGCCTTTTGCCAAGTAGGTCTTTCATTCCATTTTTGTTCTGGATCAAATGGATCAAAAGCCATTCCAATCCCGAGAGACGCTGCTGCTTGCATATAATCTTTTGAAAAAAACGCTTGAAATAGTCCTAAGAGTAAAAATCCAATGTAAAGAAATTTGTTAAATGGCGTTTTCATTTTGAGTTCATTTAAATTAGAACAAAAATAAATAATATTCTGTTTAAAAGAAAGACTTAATTACATCTCTGAAAATCAAAAATAGAAATAGAATTAGACCCACGATTACTTCATTTCGGTACTTTTTAAAGAATTGAACTAGCTTTTCCATAAAACATAAAAAGGTTGCACTACAAAAGTATAACCTTTTTATCATTTTTGCTCCCCTTACAGACGAAAGATGCAACTATAATGCGATGATAGAGTATGTGACTATTAGGAAATTGTGTACCTTCAAAAAGAATAATTTCAACAAATAACTATGGCAGACAAAAAGAATAAAAATTCAGGAAACGGTATTGCACTTGGCTCTTGCTTTGGAGTAGTATTTG